>JASFHU010000123.1:0-9282 GCA_050123055.1 Anaerolineae bacterium | reverse complement strand
TGACCGTGTGCCCCATGCCCGGATAGAGGCGCACGGTCACCTTCCCGCCAAGGCGCTCCAGGACCCGCCCCGACTCGACGACCCGTTCCCGAGGGATGTGGGGATCGACGTCGCTGCAGCCCAGGAAGACGGGGGTCCCCTCCAGAGACCCCGGGTAGTCTCGCGGGGTGCCCTCTGGCCCGATGAGTCCCCCACTGAGGCCAACAAGGCCGCCATAACGTTGAGCGTTCCTGGCGGCGAACTCGAGGGCCAAGCAGGCACCCTGCGAGAAGCCGAGCAGAATGGTGCGCTCAGCGGGTATGCCGGCCTCGGCGACTTGCTCCAGCAGAGCAGCGAGGGCGTCGAGCGCACCGGACAGGTAAGGTTCATTGCGCTCCATGGGTGCCAGGAAGCTAAGCGGATACCAGGTGTTGCCGGCGGCCTGGGGCGCCAAGAAGGCGAAACCGGGATGGGTCAACTCGCCAGCGAGCGAAAGAATGCCTTCGGCGGTCCCGCCACGCCCATGCACCAGGACCAGAGCCGCACTGGCACGGTCCAGAGGCTCGCCGGCACTGAGCACAGGCCCGCCCAGGTGTGGAGCTCGAGGAGGAGCTGCTCCCTTAGCCATCGCGTCCATTGCCAGGCAGTACCAGCGCCGGGAGCGCGGATTCGACTTTGGCCCGCTGCGGCTCCAGCCAGCTCGGCAGCCGGAGGCGCGTGCCCAGGGCCTCAACCGGCTCGTCCCAGCCCATGCCAGGTGGATCGGTGGCGATCTCAAAGAGCACACCACCCGGTTCCCGGAAGTAGATGGAGCGGAAGTACTGGCGATCGACTACCGGAGTGACCCGCAAGCCCAGAGTGGCGATCTCCTCGCGCCAGGCCAGTTGCTCGGTATCATTGGGCGTGCGCCAGGCGACGTGGTGCACAGTGCCCGCCCCATCCGAACCTCGCTCCTGACCGGGCAAATGGAGTAGGTCGATCAGCGCACCGTTGTCGTCGGAGGCCGCCCGAAGGCGGATGCGGGGACCCTCCTCCCCGACCTGTTCAAAGCCCATCGTGCCTGTCAGCAGATCCAGGCTAGGCGTGAGGTCCTCTTCCCACATGGTGACACCGTCAAAGCCCCGGATGGCATAGTCGAGGGGGATACCGCCCCCTTCCCACGGAGCACCGGCGTCTGCGCCAGGGCGGGCGACCAGTTCAAGCTGCATCCAATCAGGGTCCAAGAATGATAGGAACTCTTCATCAAAGCGCCGCTGGCGCTTGAGGAATGCAACGTCTCGCTGCCGCAGGCGGTCCTCCCAAAAGTCGAGGGCTCCCTCCGGAACAGCAAAAGAGGTGGCAGCCACCTGCCCGGTCCCCCGCCTGCCGCGTACCGCACCAGGCCAGGGGAAGAAGGTCAAGAGTGTGCCCGGACTGCCCTGCTCGTCCCCGAAGTAGAGATGGTAGGTGGTGGGATCGTCAAAATTGACCGTGAGCTTGACCAGACGCAGTCCCAGTGTATGGGTGTAAAAGTCTACATTCCGTTGTGGGTCGCTGGCAATCGCCGTTACGTGGTGTATGCCAGGGATCTGCTTGTTCATGCAACGTACCTCCTCTAGCCGGACATATTGTTGCCGGCCGTGTTTAGAAGAATCATACCACGGAAATGACTCAATGTCAAGTAAAAACTGTGCAATTTCTGGATTTTTTATGGATCTCTAACGGGTAGGCTTGGGGTAGGCTGCTGCATATTGCGCTGTTTGTGTTCACGTGGTATACTATCGACATTGCAGCGGGTGGCGTGGCACGCGTAGGTGCGAAGGAGCTGGTGCTCTCGGTGGGCACGGTCAAGGCGCACAACTCGAACATCTACGGCAAACTGGGGGTCCGCAGCCGCACCCAGGCCGTCGTGCGCGCCCGGGAGTTGGGTCTGCTCCAGGACTTGGCCGAGCGACAGACGGATCCGCACGGAGGAGCTGAGTAGTCAGGCTTGAGCAACGGACAAGACAACCTACCAATGACCTGGGTAGGATTCCGATCCATAGCCCACTCTGTGAGTCTTCCTGGGACCACCGCCGGCGCCCATCTTTTGTCGAGACCACTTCAGTAGTATAATTAAGCCGGTTCTGTGTACCCTGTACACGCCGGTGATGGTCTATGACGGAACATATCCTGTTGGTCGATGACGACAAGCTATTGCGCCGGAGCCTATCTTTCAACCTGGAGAAAGCAGGCTACCGCGTGAGCACATCTGCCACGGCGGAGGATGCCCTGGCCCTTGCCCGTCGCGATGCCCCTGATCTCGTTTTGTTGGACATCGGGCTGCCCGGCATGGACGGGCTGCAGGCCCTGCGCTATTTTGAGGACGACCTGGATGTTCCAGTCATCTTGCTTACAGCGCGCCAGCGCGAACTCGACCAGGTACTGGGACTTGAACTGGGTGCGGATGACTATGTCATCAAGCCGTTCCAGGTGGATGTACTTGTGGCCCGGATCCGGGCTGTCTTGCGCCGCACCCAGCGCGCCCGCAGGGCGTATCCCAAACCCTCGGTACCGGTCGTGGTGGGCGATCTGTGCATTGATCCTGAGGCCCATCAGGTAACCGTCGGGGATCGTGTCGTGGATCTGTCGCCCCGTGAGTTCGACCTGCTGCACACCCTGGCCTTGAGGGCTGGTCGAGTAGTATCGCTGGGCGACCTTCTGGCTCAAGTATGGGGTGCAGAGTACGAGGGAGAACCTCAAGTGGTCTATGTGAACATCCGTTGGCTGCGTGAGAAACTGGAAGAGACCCCCCACCATCCCCGACGCATCATCACTGTGCGGGGCATCGGGTACAAGCTGGAACCCCAGGAGGTCTGATGTTGAACACCCTGCGCTTCCGCCTGATCCTTAGCCATGTGCTCCCCCTCGCGGTCCTTATCCCTCTTATGGGTCTGGTTCTGGTCTATACCCTCGAGACGAAGGTACTGCTGGTCAACCTGTCGAAGGATCTGGAATCCCAGGCTGCATTGTTCGCCGAGATTGCCGATGATTATGCCGGCATCTGGGAAGACCCGGCCCAAGCTCAATCATTTGTAGCCCGATTCAGCCCGCATTTGGCAGCGCAGGTCGCGCTACTGAGTCCTGACGGCTCTCTGCTGGCTTCAAGCGACCCCGCTGACGCCGAGCGTTTGGGTCAGCCCTTTGAGCCCTCTCAACGCGCCGATCTTATGGCCGGGCACTTGAGTGTGGAGACGTCATACAGTCGACAACAGCTTGCAGAGATCATCCAGGTTTCAATTCCTGTGATGAGACCAGGTCAGCAGGTGCTGGGTGTGATTCGGTTGAGTCACCGCTTGAGCGGAGTGTACGACTGGTTCCGGGACCTGCGTGCCACCATCATGGCTGTGTTGGCCGCCGGACTGGTGCTCGGTTCTATCTCGGGCCTGATCCTTGCTCACAACATAGAGCGCCCCTTGCAACAGGTAACCCAGGCCATGTTGCGGTTGGCCAGTGGGCGAAAGCTGGCGCCGCTTCCCGCAAAGGGGGCAAGAGAGATCCAACTGCTGGCGAGTGCCTTCAATTCGTTGGTGGAGCGACTGCAATCCCTGGAACAGGCCCGACGGCAGTTGTTGGCCAACTTGGTGCACGAGCTCCGTCGCCCCCTGGGTGCATTGTACTCCGCAGTGGAGGCCCTCATAGGCGGCGCGGGTGAAGATGCAGATCTGCGTGTTGAACTCCTGGAAGGGATGGAAGACCAGGTCGAGCGGTTGCAGCGGCTGCTGGGGGATCTGGCGCAACTTCACGATCAGGTACTGGGCAGCCTCGAGCTAGATCGCCAGCCTGTACCACTGAGTACCTGGCTGTCCCATGTGTTGGCACCCTGGCGTGAAGCAGCACACATGGCGGGGTTGAACTGGGATACACGGATCCCCTCCGACTTGCCGACGCTTGAGCTAGACCCCGACCGCCTGGCACAGGCCGTGGGCAATCTATTGAGCAATGCGGTCAAATACACGCCCGAAGGTGGATCGGTGTCTGTCCAGGCCAGTGCGACAGGGGAAGCAGCCTGGATCCAGGTCGGTGACACAGGTCCGGGGATCGCGGCTGAAGAACGGGAGCGCATCTTTTCCCCCTTCTACCGAGGGCGCGCATCTGGCCGTTTTCCACAGGGCATGGGTCTGGGCCTGACAATCGCTCGCGATCTGGTCGTCGCCCACCAAGGGCATCTGGAAGTGGAAAGCACTCCCGGTAAAGGCAGTCAGTTCACCATCCGGCTTCCTGTGCCTCCTCAGCAGAAGCGGTCGTAGAGAGAGTCCGCAAACCCTGATAGAAAGCCCTATCTACCACAAACGGCCTTCATGTGGCAGGCAGTAGCTGACAGCTCAGCTACTGTGAATGCAGCTCGCTTCCCCTCTGGCTAGACTCCTTTAAGGAAACCTTAATACGATCTGCAACTTCTTTTAAAGACAGGAGCGCTCCTTCTGTGGTATCCTACGGCTGGCAATCCTGAGCGACAGCCTATCGGCAAACAACTCATCTGAGTATACCAGGTTGCACTGAGCCAGAGGCCAATGGAGGTAGAGGCAGAGGTCAAGATGGGCTGGGCGCGAGGCCAAGGATAGGCCAAGAAATCTGCTTGATATAGGCTCTCAATCATTAGCAGACTGCGTGTCTGGAGATAACATGAACAAGAGACTCCTCAAGCGCCTCACCGTTGGATCGGCGGCGCTCACAGTGGCAATACCCGCAGGGCTCATCTATAGGCAACACCAGCGCGACATGTCTCTGGCCTACCAGCGGATCGCGAGCGGCGGTAGGATGATTGAGGCCGCCTGCGGACCAATCCAATACACCGAATTCGGTGAGGGCGCCCCAATGTTGATCGTGCATGGAGCCGGCGGCGGGTACGACCAGGGTGAGTACTTTGCGAGATTGATCGGCGGCCATTGCCATTGGGTTGCTCCGTCTCGTTTTGGGTTCCTGGGTAGCCCCGTGCCTGATGGTGCGAATTCAGCGCTACAAGCCGATGCATATGCCTGCCTTCTCGACGCCCTGGGCATTGACCGAGTGGGTGTGGTCGGCATATCGATGGGCGGCCCCTCCTCTTTATTATTCGCTCTGCGCCATCCGCAACGAACCACATCCTTGGTCTTGTTAAGTGCCGCCAGCCACGCCATTCCGCCCCGTCCTGCCATTCTGGCGACAGTATTCAGCCTCTTTCTTAACGATTTTGTCTTCTGGTCAATGGTGCATGCAAGCCCACGAGGCCTTCTCGCTGCGCTGGGAGTTCCCCTTGAGGTTCAGAAACAACTCTCATCCCAGGAAATGGCACAACTATTTGCTTTCCTGCAATCAATGCAGCCGATGGGTGCCCGGCAGAAGGGGCAGAAGCTTGAGCAACACATGTCAGAATATGATGCGCAGGAGATCGGCAATATCCAGGTACCGACCCTGGTATTGCATGCGCGTGATGACACGCTGGTCGAATTCGAGCAGGGCAAGTTTGCTGCCAACAACATCCCAGGGGCACGGTTCATCCCGTTGGAAAAAGGCGGTCATCTGGCCTTGATGATGAACATCAGCACCGGGGCGAGAGAGAAGGTTCTGCAGTTTCTGGAAAAGTATAACAGTCGATAGGAGGTATGCTATGTGGATCTTGGTGCTCGTCCTGTTGCTCCTTGGAGCGCAACTCAACCTCACTGCGATTGTCCCTCTTCAGACCGGGGATGCCCCACCGCCCTGGTGGGTAGGCGGCAGGCTGCTGTGGCCCTTTGCCGTAGAAACGCGCACACTTATCCCCCCAGGGGGTGTGCTGGACACAATCACACCCATCCTGGCGATCGTGTCAGCCATATTATTCCTCCTGGCGGCGGCCGCTCTCCTGCGCTGGATTGTGCCGGAGGCGTGGTTCCCGTGGCTCACCACGGCTGGCGCCCTGCTGTCCATCGTGCTACAGGTCATTTGGTTCTCCAGCTGGGCGGTTCTCCCCCTCCTCGTGGACGTGGCACTGCTTTGGGCTGTATTTGGCCAGCACCTCACGGTTGGCAGGCTCCGTGTGGAGGCGCCATGAGACTTGCACCCCGAACCATCCGGCGAATGAAAGTACTCACCGGTCCAGGGAGCTTGAGGCTTGGGTTGTCTTGGTCACCATACCGATATTCCTAGCCCTGCTCACACCAGAAAGGCAAGAAAAAGGAGAATAGATGCATATCCCGCTGAGCGCCAAGGTCTATTGTGCAAAGGAGCTCTGTGGACACACCACAGAGGTCATCCTGAGACCCACAACCAGACAAGTAACCCACATCATAGTCAAGGAAAAGGGCTTTCCGTACATGAACCGAATTGTGCCGATCGAGCTTGCGGTTGAGAGCTCGGACCGGCCTCTCCACCTGCGCTGCACCAGGGGCCAACTGGCAGCGCTGAAACCCTTCCTGGAGCTTGAGGATATTTGGGATGATGTGCCTCATTTTACCTACGATGCTGATGAGTACAGGAGATGGCCCTACGACACACCCGAAGAGATGCCGATTCCGGCAGAGCTGGAGCGAGTCTTTCCGGACGCGCTGGTCATCCGCCACGATGCTCGCGTGAAGGCAACGGACGGGGATGTGGGCAGAGTATGTGGCTTCCTGACCGAGCCGGCGAATGGCCAAATCATCCACCTGACGGTGCGGGAAGGACACCTGTGGGGCCAAAAGGATATAGCCATTCCTGCCTCAGAGATTGACCGCATCGAAGAGGACACGATTCATCTCAAAATGGACAAGCGCAGCCTTGGAGCGCTGCCAGCAATCCCGGTGCGCATTAGGCGCGCCTTGGAAGAAGGAACATGATGACACAGCCCGGCTGGACAGAGACCGTAGCGGTGACCCTGTCCATGGCGCTTGCCAAGTGCCGGTGGGGTGTCCGATCCAGAGTACTCTTGCAAGGGGCAAGAGCGGGTTTGAGTCGCCAGAGGAGATGGATATGAGTGGATACCCGGCGCCATCGGACGATGCGAAGCAGGACCTGGCAGAAGAACGCACCAACTGGGCGCACGAGCGAACCGACTGGGCGCACGAGCGCACAAGGTTGGCGAAAGAACGCACCTTTGCTGCTTGGGTGCGAACGGCACTGGCGTCGGTGGGAATTGGGTTGGTTGTGGTCAAGCTGCTGCCTTCCGTCGAACCGCGGTGGTTGGTACGCGCATTTGGGATCATTTTTGTGCTGTCTGGGGCAGTCATCTTTTTCCTTGGATTTCGGACCTACTACGGCGTACTCAAACAACTGGAGAAAGAGGGCTTTGAGGGTACGCCAGCATGGTTCATAGGAGCGTTGACCGCTGTGCTGGCTTTGACGTCAGTCTTGGGCCTCGTTCTGGTCCTTGCTGAATAAGACTGATACCAGGCCAGTCCTTGGGTCAAAGGGTGCTTGTTGCCTTCTGAAGGAAGCCCTGTGATGCTGAAGAAGGAAATTCTGAATGGAGAAGAGCAAGAAACGGGGCTCAAAGACCGCTAATAGGACGGGAATCCATGGACGAACAATCTTTGCCGGAGATCATGAGGAACCGGGGATACCATCTGCTTGCCCCATCCCATTGTCACAGCTTGGGCTATACCGGCCTGCTAGTGGCCATTCGGAAGCAATCGACCGGCAGGCACTATGACCCAAAGACGTTGCGTCTACCGCTCCGGGACGCCAAGGGCACCATAACCCGGAGGACACTGAGTTGGCTGTCGCCAGGAGCGGATTCGAGCCAGGTCTGCCCGGGTCGCGTGATCCTGAGCGATCGGTTTGACGAGCGCATCGAGTTCTTCACCTTCGGCGGCTTGCTGGAGGTAGCCTGTGAGCCGGGCGAGATGATATGCGTGCTCCGCTCAGAGGCACCCATCCTGGAGCTCACGGCCCCAAAAGAGACCATTCCCGATCTAATGGCTACCGAGACAGAGTCGCTGATAGCGGGGGTACACGCACGATGGGGAGGGAACGACGAGGGCTTCAGCCGGCGATTGGCTGACGCAGATCCCTTCCAGCTCTACCTTGCCTCCCTGCACTCCATCCTCCTGCACTGCGAGCGCGTCCACGCGCTGGAACTCACCCACCATGGGTTCTGTGAGGCATTGCATCGAGAGAAGAACTGGCTCGTGGCCGAGGGCCTGTGGCCGGCCAGCCCTCCAATGCTTGAGGATCTACTCGCTCCTGATTGAACACGCCGTTCAACGTTCAGCATGATTGGTGGGAATGTCCCTCAGCCTGGTGCCCGAACTGGCCGAGGCGATGGGGCTGGAGGCGAATCAGCGCGGCGGCCTGGTGATCGACGTGGTGCCCGACAGTCCCGCTGACCAGGCCAACCTCTGTGGCAGCGATCGCCAGGTCGAGATCGAGGGCCAGGCGGTGCGCGTGGGTGGCGACGTCATCGTCGCCGTGGATGGCCAGCCGGTCCGAGAATTCGATGACCTGATCGCCTACCTGGCCCGCCACACGGAGCTGGGGCAGACCCTTGCGCTGACCGTGCTGCGCGGCGAGCGGGAGCAGACTGTCGAGGTTGCACTGGCCGCCCGCCCCAACTCGGAGGCAGAGCGCGGCCAACAGCAGGAGCGCGCCAGCCGTGGTGCCTACCTGGGCATCGCGGGCCTCACCGTGGCCCCCGAGATCGCCGAGGCGATGGACCTGCCCGCCGACCAGGAAGGCGTGCTGGTGGAGCAGGTGCAGCAGGGCAGAATGTGACGCTGGGCGAACAGCCCGCAGGCAGCCCTTGATCGAGGTTGACTGTGGCTCCTCAGGTTGTCTGTCAGCGACCGGGACGCTAACGCTCGGAGATGCGATTCGCCGCAGAGTGCAACGGCAGGTCTAGCAGGATGCAACCCTTTGAGACACGTGATTCGAATGGCTTCCGCGAGCTAGTTCAGAACTCATTCAACGGTGCTGATGCGAGCTTGATACTGACGGCCCACAAATGCGCGGCCCAGCGGAGAGGCAAGGATCTGGCCAGGGTGCTCCGCCCGGCGGACATTCTGCTGCGGCAGCACGCCGATGCGAGTGTCGTCACCGCTGCCTTGCTGGTGCCTCTCTGCCAAAGTGGCGCCATCGAGCCCGAGGAGCTCCGAGCCCTGTACGGTCAACCCGTCGCGGGTCTCGTCGAGAAGGTGATCTCCGAGGAGAGAACTCGGACCGATGGGACTGCCCCTCCGGAGGAAAGCTTGCGCTCCTTCCTGGAATCCATCTCCCAGGACGTACGTCTTGTCATCCTGCACCTCGGCCTGCGACTGGCTGAGCTGGAAGCACTTGCATCCCAGAGACCTGGTGACGGACGTGCCATTGCTCAGGAGAGCCTGGATCTCTACGTACCACTGGCAGATCGGA
>JASFHU010000122.1:0-9318 GCA_050123055.1 Anaerolineae bacterium | reverse complement strand
GGACGGACGCAACATCTATGACCCCGACCAGATGAAAGCGTTGGGCTTTGTCTACCGCGGCATGGGCCGAGGTTACGTAGACTAGTCGAAAGAGAGATAGGACCGGAATGCAGATCGAGAAACACATATTGGACAATGGACTCACCGTATTGCTGAAGGAGAGCCGGCATGCCCCGGTCACGACCTTTTGGGTCTGGTACCGGGTCGGCAGCCGCAATGAGGTGCCGGGTATCACGGGCATCGCCCACTGGGCCGAACACATGCTCTTCAAGGGCTCTGAGGCATTCCCCAAGGGCGAGATCGACAAGCAGATCGCCCGCAACGGTGGCATGATGAACGGCTTCACCTGGCTCGACTTTACTACCTTCTTTGAGACCTTACCGGCAGATCGCATCGATCTGGGCCTGCGTATCGAGGCCGATCGGATGGTCAATACCCTGTTTGATCCCGATGAAGTATCCCTGGAGCGAACGGTCATCATCTCCGAACGCCAGGGAGCCGAGAATGAGCCCACATTCTTGCTGGGCGAGGAGGTGGTTGGTACCGCCTTCAGGGTGCATCCCTACCATCACGATACCATCGGTGACATGTGCGATCTGGAGACGATCAGTCACGCCGACCTATGGCACCACTACCAAACCTATTATGGCCCCAACAACGCCATCGCCGTGGCAGTGGGCGATTTCGAAGCGGCACAGATGCTGGCCCGCATCAAGGAGCTGTTCGGCCCCATCCCGGCCCGATCGGATGCGCCGCCGGTGAAGCGGCCCGAACCCCCACAGCGGGGCGAACGGCGCGTCAACCTGGAGGGACCGGGCCAGACCGCTTATCTGCAGGCCGTCTACCACGGCCCGGAGGCGCAGCACCCCGACTTTTTTCCGATGGTGGTCCTCACCACTATCCTGACCGGGGTCAGCGGCATGAACCTCTTTGCTGCCGCACCTCCCAACAGGAGCTCGCGTCTCTATCGGGCGCTGGTTGATGCCGGTCTGGCCGCGGGTGTCTCTGGATCGCTTTCGCCCATGCTCGATCCCTATCTTTACAACATCACCGCCACCGTGCGAGCTGGCCGCACCCTGGAAACGGTCGAAGAGACCCTGGATGCCGAGATGGACCGCATCCTCCAGGAACCAATCTCAGAAGATGAGCTGCAGACCGCCATCAAGCAAGCCAAGGCCCAGTTCGCCTACTCGAGCGAGAGCGTCACCAACCAGGGCTTTTGGCTAGGCTACTCGTCCGTCGTCGCCGACACCGGCTGGTTCGCGTCGTTCCTGGACCGATTGACCACTGTCACTGTCGAGGACGTTTCGCGGGTGGCCGACACCTACCTGCCACGGCGCAACCGAACGGTGGGGCATTACATCCCCTTGTCGGGCGCAGCCCAGCCAGCCCAGGACCTGTAGGAGGCGCAACCCATGACAGCTTCACTTCCGTCCAGCGAGACAATCACCCGCGTCGAACTGCCCAACGGCATCATCATCCTGGCCTACGAGAACTTTAGCAGCCCGTCGGTGGTCATCGGAGGTTCGCTGTGGGCCGGCGCCCTGAGCGAAGCGCCCGAGCAGGCAGGCCTGGCGAGTTTCACCGCCGGGATGCTGATGCGCGGTACCGAGACCCGGAGCTTTGGCCAGATCAACGAGGCCTTGGAATCGGTGGGGGCCCAGTTGGGATTTCGCGCCGGGGTGCATTCCGCCGGGTTTGGGGGCAAGGCGCTGGCTGAGGATCTCGATCTGCTGCTCAGTATCCTGACCGACAGCCTTCAGCGGCCCGCCTTTCCGGCCGAAGAGACTGACAAGCTGCAAGGGCAGATCTATACCGCGCTGCAAAGACGGGCCCACGACACACGCCGCATGGCCCGACTGACCTTCGACGCGTTGCTCTTTCCCGACCACCCGTATGGCCGCAGCGTGCAGGGATACGAAGAGACCATCTCTGGCCTGGACCGCGACCACCTGGCAACCTACCACCGCGACCACTACTCCCCGGAGGGCATGGTGATTGCCGTGGTGGGCGCTGTACCAGTCGATTCCACGGTGGAAAAGGTGCAGAGCGCACTGGGCGGCTGGCAGGCCCCAGATGCCACGGCCAACCGGACCATCCCCACAGGGGTACAATTGAGCGAGCTGCGCCGCGAGACCGTGCCGATGGAGGGCAAGACCCAGGCCGATCTCGTGCTGGGCTGGCCCGGGCTGGCGCGCAAGGATCCCGACTATATGAAGGCCTTTTTGGCCAATACGGTCCTGGGCGTCTTTGGTATGATGGGCCGTCTGGGCGACAACCTCCGCGACGAGCAGGGATTGGCCTACTATGTCTACAGCCAGTTGGAGGCGGGTTTGGGCGCGGGGCCGTGGCAGGCCATCGCCGGCGTCAACCCCGACAACGTCGAGCGGACCATCGAGGGCATCCTTCTTGAGGCGTGCCGCCTGCGCGACGAGCCCGTACCAGCAGACGAGCTGGCCGACAGCCAGTCATTCCTGACGGGCTCGATGCCGCTGCGCCTGGAGACGAACGAAGGGATCGCCAACACGCTGCTCAGCATCGAGCGCCACGACCTGGGACTGGACTACCTGCTGCAGTACGCCGATCTGGTCAACGCTGTAACGGTGGAGGATATCCAGGAGGTGAGCCAGAGGATCATGAACCCGGATCTGTATGCCCTGGCCATTGCCGGGCCGGAGACCGAATAGCTGGAAGACGGCAGGGGGAACAGAGATGGCCCTTTCGGTGGGCGTCGACATCGTTGAGCTGGACCGCATTCAACGGGCACTGGAGCGCCATGGCGAGCGATTCCTGGTACGGATCTACACGCCCAAGGAGATCGCATACTATCGCGACCGCTTGCCCGAATTGGCGGCCCGCTTTGCGGCCAAAGAGGCCATCTCCAAGGCGCTAGGTGTGGGCCTGAATCACATCAGCGCCCACGGCATCGGCTGGCAGGAGGCAGAGGTACTGCCGGATCCCCTCGGAAAGCCCGGCGTGCGCCTTTCTGGCCGCGCACAGGCCCTGGCCGAGGAACAGGGTCTGCGCCAATGGTCCATCAGCCTGTCCCACGGCCGAGACTATGCTGTGGCCTTTGTCGTCGCTTCCGATTGAGTGCAGATCGAGGCCCTCAGTAGAAGATCTCCAGCGGCCAGCCCCGCTTCCGGGCCAGGCGCCGTAGCCGGAGATCGGGGTTCACCGCCACGGGGTGACCCACCCGCTCCAAAAGGGGCAGGTCGCTGATGCTGTCGGTGTAAAAGTAGCTGGCGGCCAGATCTACGTCGTGCTCGGCCGCGAATCGCTCAGCCCAGACCACCTTGCCCTGGCCATAGCACACGGGCGGCATCACCTCGCCCGTCAGGCGGCCATTCTCGCTCACCAGGTGGGTACAGACGTACTGGCCGGAGAAGCCCAGATACTCTGCCATGGGCCGCACCACGTACTGGGTGGAAGCCGAGACGATAGCCACCACATGTCCCCTTGCCTCGTGCTCGGCCACGCACTGCTGGCCCCGTTCGGTGATGTGGGGGACGACGTCGGCGGCGAACCAACGATCGCACTGCACACGCATCTCACGCTCGTCGTCGCCAGCCGCACTGGCCAGCAGGCGAGGGATCATACCATGCATGTCCAGCAGGCCGAGATTGCTGAGAAGGACCCACCAAGCCGCAGTGGCCAGCTCCCGACGTCCCATCTGGCCCTGGCGGTAGAGATAGCGTGCGTAAAGCTGGCCCGAACTGGCATCCAGCAAGGTCTTGTCCAGATCAAACAATGCCGCCACGCGCCCCATGGACCCACCCCTCGCTTGCAGAATGGGTATCTCAACAACAGATCGGAGGAAGATGGGGGGTGTGCTGGCGGCTTTGCCATCCGCACACACCCCGCCGCCACTTGTTGAGAAGATACCAGAATGGCGCAAGTATACGCCAAAAGCAACCAGCAGACAAGTGCGCGCAGTGCGGATACACCCCTCGCACCACCAATTCGGTCGAAATGAGTCCTGCCCGCCAGGCCCAGCCTTCGACCGGGCCCTTCGATTTGCTCGGGGGGCACAGGATGCCCGTGGAATGAGCAATTTTTATGTCGAGCGAATCAGGCTATGGTACACCTCTTGGTGCCAAGCTGGCTCCTCCCTCTCTCCTGTGGTACAATAGCCCGTACTTTTTCGGCAAAGGAGGCACGATGCGCGCAGAGATTGTCACCACCGGCACAGAGTTATTACTGGGACAGATCGACGATACCAATGCCACTTATCTGGCCCGCCAGCTACGCGACCTGGGCATCGACCTGTTCTTCCGCAGCACCGTGGGCGACAACGAGTGGCGCATTGCCCAGATACTGGAACAGGCGCTGGCCCGTGCTGACCTGATCATCACCACTGGCGGGCTGGGACCCACCGTGGATGACGTGACCCGAGAGGCTGTCGCACGCGCGACCGGGCGTCCCCTGATCGTCCACTCAGAGCTGCTGGCCCAGATCGAGGCCTTTTTCGCCCGCTTTGGCTCCGTCATGAACGACAACAACCGGCGCCAGGCCAACCTGCCCGAGGGTTGTATCCCCGTCGAGAATCCGGTCGGCACCGCTCCGGCGTTTATCGTCGAGGATGAACGCGGTACCATCATCACCCTGCCTGGCGTGCCCCGCGAGATGCGCTACCTGATGGAAAACAGGGTCATTCCCTACCTGCAGCAGCGGTTGGGGCGGCAGGACGTGATCGTCACGCGCATCCTGCGCACTGTGGCGCTGGGCGAAAGCCGGATCGACCACACCATCGCCGACCTGGAGGCCTCTTCCAACCCCACGGTTGGGCTATCGGCTCACCCGGGCCAGACCGATGTGCGCATCGTGGCCAAGGCACCCAGCCAGGCCGAGGCAGAGGTCCTGGTCGCAGACTTTGAGGCCAAGATCCGCCAGCGCCTGGGAGCGGCCATCTATGCCACCGGCAACGCCAGCCTCGAAGCCGTCATCGCCGACCTCCTGCGGGAGCGCGACGCCACGCTGGCGGTGGCCGAGACCCTCACCCAGGGCGAGATCAGCCGCCGCTTGAGCGCCCATCCCGACGCCTTTCGCGGCGGTCACGTGGCTGCAGATGAGCAGGCATTGTCCCAACCCCTGGGACTGAACGGGACGGACACGGCCGGCGAGGCCGGCGCGGTCGCCCTGGCAGCGGGCGTGCGCCGGGCCTGGAAGGCCTCGCACGGGCTGGCGGTGGTGGGCGACCAGGACGAACGGGCATGGGTGGCAGTGGCCAGCGAGGATGGCACCGACACGCGCCGGCTCCGCTTCCAGGGCCGCGGTCGGCGGGCTCGCGTCTGGACAACCACGCTGGCCCTGGAGTTCGTGCGCCGCCTGCTGCTGGGTCTGGCTGATGGCTGGGCAGACTAGTCCGCGCCGCGACGAGGAACCACAATGCAGCCACGCGCCTCTCTTGGTCTTTCGCTGACAATCCTGCTGCTGTTGGCCCTGCTGCCGGCCATCGTGCTGGCCGGCAGGCCAGCGCAGCAAGCCCAGGTCCATCCTGAGGTCTGGGAGACGCTCCAGGATGGGGGCGAGACTCAGGTGCTCCTTGTGCTTCGACAGCAAGCCGACCTCAGTGCTGCTGCTGTAATGGCAACCAAAGAAGCCAAAGGTCGCTACGTCTATGAGACGCTCCGGGCAGTGGCCGAGGAAAGCCAACCGGACCTGCGGGCCATGCTGGACGCCCGGAAGGCCAGGTACCAACCCTTCTACCTGGTCAACGCCATAAGCGTGCGCGCCAACGAGGAACTGGTGCGCTCGCTGGCCGCCCGTTACGAGGTGGACCGCATCCTGCCCAATCCGCAGGTTGTGGGTGTTCCCAACGTGCCCGTACAGCTCTCTGGTAGCCGCGTCCCCCAGGGGATCCAAGAGAACCTGAGGCGGGTCAACGCCGACGACGTCTGGGCGCTGGGCCATACCGGCCAGGGGATCGTGGTCGCGGGGCAGGATACGGGCTACGACTGGGACCACGCAGCCCTGATCAACCAGTACCGCGGCTGGGACGGCGATACGGCGGACCACAACTACCACTGGCACGATGCCATCCACAGCGGAGGTGGCATCTGCGGGCCCGACTCTGCTGAGCCGTGTGACGATCACGGGCATGGGACACACACCATGGGCATCGCCGTCGGAGACGATGGCGCCGGCAACCAGATCGGCATGGCACCGGGGGCCCAATGGATCGGCTGCCGCAATATGGATAGAGGCGTTGGCACGCCAACGACCTACATCGAGTGCTTTGAGTTCTTCCTGGCCCCGTATCCCCTGGGCGGAGACCCGCTCCTCGGCGGCGAGCCGTCGCTGGCCCCACACGTGGTCAACAATTCGTGGGCCTGCCCGCCCAGCGAGGGCTGTAACTCCGCCGCCATCGCCCTCATGGAGGATGCGGTGGCGGCCCTGCGCCAGGCGGGGATCGTCGTGGTCGCCTCGGCCGGCAACTATGGGCCCACCTGCGGCAGCGTCAAGTACCCACCGGCCATCTATCCCCAGTCATTCTCTATCGGCAATTACGACCATGGCCGCGATCGGATCAATGACGGCTCTAGCCGGGGGCCTGCGACGTACGGGGAGGCCACGTACACCAAGCCCGACCTCTCGGCGCCGGGGACTGGGATCTACTCCAGCATCCCGGACTGGAATGAGGACGAGGTTCCAGACTATGGACTCATGACCGGGACCAGCATGTCGGCGCCCCACGTGGCGGGCGCGGTGGCCCTTCTGCTATCGTCCGCGCCGGGCTACAGTGGCCGGGTGGACACGCTTGAGTACTTGCTGACCCGCAGCGCGGAGCCGATGACCACGACTCAGACCTGCGGGGGCGACGGCCTGGCCGACGTGCCCAACAACACCTGGGGTTGGGGCATCCTGGATGTCCTGGCCGCCGTGCGGTCGTCGCCGGCGGGGACGCTGCAGGGAAGGGTGAGCGATGCGGACAGCCAGGCCCCGATTGCCGGGGCGCAGGTGACCGCCAGCCTTGGGTCTGGACTGGAGAGGCCGGCGTTGCCCACCAACCCCAGTGGCCAATACACGCTGACGCTGCCCGCCGGGACGTACGACGTGACGACCCAGGCGGAGGGTTACGTGTCTCAGACGATCACTAATGTGATCGTTCTCAGTAGCGCCAACACCCTTCAGGATTACAGCCTGAGGCCGCTGGAGCGACTCTATTTGCCGTTGGTGGCCAAGATTCGGTAACTCGGTCGTGGGCTGGAGATCTGCGCCGGGTGTGCCACACAGGCAGCGCAGACAGAGCGGTCGAATACCTATTTCGATGAAACGCGGAACTCAGAGTTGACAAGAGGGCAGCGAACTCGATAACACAGTTCGGAGTAGTGAGCTAGGATCTCGCCAGCGAAACTTTCAACGAGGCCGTTAGTATGGTATAATGGGGCCAGGATAAGTAGTCAATTAGGTGAGGTGTAACGTGTCGGACATCCTAACTGCAGTTTATGAGCAGGGCGTGTTGCGTCCTTTGCATCCTGTCGATCTGCGGGAGCACCAGACTGTACGTCTCCAGGTCTTGTCTGAGCTTTCAGAGGACGTTGATCGTGTGATCGACACCCTTGTTCGAGCCGGTTTGCTCACCCCACCCGCGGGCTGTTCTGAGGTTTCTCCTCCTTCGGAGAAGGAACGCCGAGAACTCGCTGAGGAGCTCGGACGGGTGTCGGGCAAGCCCTTGTCGCAGATCATAATTGAGGAGCGTGGCGAGTGGCAGCGGGCGAACTGGTGATGCAGCACCCCTTGCGCGCCTATGACGCAGTGCAGTTAGCATCAGCACAGCGCATCCAGTCAGCCTTTGCAGCAGTTGAGGCTCCACCATTCACTTTCCTCACTGCTGATGATCGCCTACTTGACGTCGCCCGAGAAGAGGGCTTGCCTGCTGACAACCCCAGCCTTCATTCCTGAGAACTCTTCCAATCTCTTTCCAAAAGATCGCGCTGCTCCAGAAAGACCCACGATAGGTATACGCCTGGTGAGGTCACTTTGGCCTTGAGTAGAATCGATGGTATACTGGCAAACATCCAGGGCGCGGGTTCCTAGAGATAAATCGAGGAAGGGACCTGTCTCCGTGTGAGAGGAATCCGAGAGGTGGTAGATGAGGAACATAAGGGCAAGACGAGAGCAGGCGGGGACTTGCATGCAGCGGAACAGGAAGGCCGGCAGTTGGACCGGCCGGATCTTGGTGCTGGCAGCATTGGTGGCAGCCACAGTGCTGCTGGCGGCCTGTGGGTCCGGCCAGCCTACCGATGCGCCTCAGATCGCGGCGGCTACGGCTACCCCGAAAGCCGAGACGGTAACCGAGACCACGGTGCCGCAGCCTACCGAGACACCGGCACCCACCTTCACACCACGGCCTACCCAGACGCCGACGCCCACCGACCTCCCGCCGAGCCCAACGGCGACGGCCACACCAGTGCCCACCGACACTCCCCTGCCAACCAATACGCCAGTACCGCCCACCAACACTCCCATGCCGCCGACGAACACGCCGGTACCGCCCACCGCCACACCCCAGGCGACGGCCACCCAAGCGCCGCCGCCGACTCAGCCACCACCGCCTCCGCCCCAATTCCCGTGGCGAGGCCAGGTCGCGAATACCTTCTCCAACTGCGGCCTGACCCGGCTCATGGGGCTGACCCTGGACCGGAACGGCGGGGTCGCAGGCAAGATCTGGGTGCATTGGTGGGCCGATGGCTGGGATGGGGGCTGGGGTGAGTCAACCTGGGGAGTGAACGAGGGTCTTCCCGGCCTGGACGATTCCGGCAATTGGGATGCGATTCTGGACACCTATGCCAAACCAGGCACCTGGCACGTGTGTGTGGTACCGGCGGAGGGCAGCCGGGATTGCATTTCCACCACGGTGACGGCTCAGACTGTCTCTGAACCCTGCACCGCGGGCAGTGGCGGGGTCCAGATCGTGCGCATTGTTTTCCAGCAGAACTAGCAGAGTGGATTGACGGTCCAGAAGAAAGCTCGCCACTGAGTGCCAGAGGGCTTCACCCCTCGGGAAGCATGCCTCTGCTGTCACCAGCGACCAACAGGATTGGGGGAGTCGGCGTGCCTGATGCAGACGGCATCTGCTTGTAAAGGTGCAGGGGGTATGCTATAATCCGTACAGAGGAAACGAATGAGCCTAATAGAAACAATGCTCCAAGAGGCGGGCGAATAGCCGTATTGCTTGAGTTGATTGACTTGAGACACACAGCCGGTCCGGATGTACTTTGGCGGTGCAACATGGGACCGGCATACAGGAGCTTCCGATGGGTGATCCGCCCAAACTGGTTCTAATCGACGGGCACGCGCTGGTTTACCGCGCCT
>JASFHU010000121.1:0-9345 GCA_050123055.1 Anaerolineae bacterium | reverse complement strand
CCGGAACGCAGCCTGGTCGAGTCGGGGGTGCTGGCTCGAGCGCGGGAGGCCTGCGACCGGGAGGGACTGGACTTTGGGCTGTGGACGGTGGGTCTGCACAATTCAACCCTGGGCCAGCAGAACCGGGACCTGTGCATAGAGAATTGCTTTGGCGATCGCTACACCTACTGCCTGTGCCCATCCCAAGAGCCGGTACGGGCCTATCTCCAGGGGGTGATCCAGGATCTTTGCACCCAGCTCCGGCCTGAGCGCATCATCCAGGAGGCGGTGGGGTACCTGGGGCTCCGGCATTGGGTCCACCACGAGCTTTTCTTTGCGGCCGGGGACGGGTCGCTGGAGATGTTGCTGTCCCTCTGCTTCTGCCCATCGTGCCAGCAGCGGGCCGGGGCAGCGGGCCTGGAGGCTGGGCGACTGCGCAAGAAGGTAGCCACTTGGGGCGAGAAGCTGCTGCACGGGGAGCGGGGTAGTCTGCCGCCGGCGTTTACCCAGAGTCAGGTCCCCTCATTGCTGGCCGAATCGCCAGACCTGGCTGCTTTTATGCAGGTACGCGCCGGGTCGGTGACCGAATTGGTGGCTGATCTCCACGCCACGGCCAAAGAACAGGGAGCTGAATTGGACCTGATCCCGGCCAGCTTTCACCGTCCTGTTTCCCAGGCCTGGTTGGAGGGTGCGTTGCTGGGCAAGCTCCAGGGGGTCAGCGACTACCTGCTGATCCCGTCCTATTTCGAAAGCGCGGACCAGGTGGCGGCCGACCTGGAGTGGGCGGCCTGGCTGGCGCCGGAGAGCGAGTTGGTAGCGGGCCTCAATGCCTGCGAGCCAGCAGTGCGGAGCGCGGCAGGGCTGGCAGCCCAGGCCAGGGCCTGCCGAGAGGCAGGTTGCCGCTCGGCATGGAGCCGAGTTGCAGGCGGCCAAGAGTTAGGCTGCCGCGGAATCTATTACTTTAACTATGGCTTGCTCACCCGGGAGCGTCTGGCCTGGGTAGGGGAGGCCAATGCAGGAGTAACGACGACATGAAACGCTTGGCAGGCAAAGTGGCCCTGGTGACCGGGGCTTCCCGCGGCATCGGTAGAGGGATTGCGTTGTGCCTGGCCGAGGAAGGTGCAGATGTGATCATCAACTACCGGACACAGGCAGATGAGGCCGAGGAGGTAGCCAGGATCATCTCAGACCTGGGAGGCTGGGCGCAGGCCTGGCAGGCAGACGTGGCCCAGCGAGAATCAGTAGCGGCCATGGTCGCCGGCGCGGTGGAGGCCAGGGGGCGGTTGGACATCGTCGTGGCCAACGCGGCCCTGACCATTCGCGAATCGGTGGTGGAAGCGGCCTGGGAGAACGTTCAGCGGGTCAGCCAGGTGAGCCAGTTCGGCGTCTTTCACACCTGCCAACTGGCGGCACGGCAGATGGTGGCCCAGGCCGAAGTAGGCCGGGACGGGGGCAAGATCATCATCATCAGCTCGATCCTGGAAGAGATACCTGCCGCAGGCAGCGCGGCGTACAACATGGCCAAGGCGGCCATCAACCACCTGGGCCGGACGATGGCACTCGAGCTGGCCCCCTACCGGGTCAACGTCAACATGGTGAACCCGGGCTGGATCGACACCCCGGGCGAGCGAGAGTTCTCCAGCGAGGAGCAGTTGCGTGAGGGAGGCAAGCGCATCCCCTGGGGACGGCTGGGCACCCCAGAAGACATTGGCAAGGCGGTGGCTTTTTTGGCCAGCGACGACGCAGATTACATCACCGGGGCCACGCTGCGAGTGGATGGTGGTTTCCTGCTGGGCCTGACACTGCCGCCAGGCCGCCAGGATTAAGGGTTTGTCGACCAGTAAATTCGCACTCAGTGCTCGCTCTTGGCGGACAAAGCTCGGAAGTTGTCTTTGGACAACTTCTAGGGCTTCGAGGAGGGATTGATGCCTTACGGTTATTGTGGCAAGATTCTCAAGGTGGATCTGACAACCGGCGAGATCGGGGTAGATACCCCGCCGGAGGATTTCTACCGGCGCTACGGCGGGGGGAGCTGCCTGGCCATGACCTATATGTTGCGCGAGATGCCGCCGGGGCTGGATCCACTAGACCCTCGCAGCCTGTTGATCTTTGCCGCCAGCGTCGTCACCGGCGCCCCCCTGTCTGGGCTCTCTCGCTTCAACGTGACGGCCAAGTCTCCTTTGATGAGCACGATCGGCGACAGCCAGGGCGGCGGCTTTTGGGGCGCCGAGCTCAAGATGGCAGGCTTTGACGCGGTGGTGATCACCGGCCGGGCTGAGGAGCCGGTCTACCTCTGGATCCAGGATGGCACAGCCCATATCCGCCCGGCAGTGCACCTGTGGGGACTGGACACCGGCCCGGCCCAGGCCCAGATCCGGGAGGAGTTGGGCGACGGGCGGATTCGGGTGGCCCAGATCGGCCTGGGGGGTGAGAACCTGGTCCGCTATGCCGCCATCGTCAACGAGCTGCACCATTTCAACGGCCGTACCGGGATGGGAGCGGTGATGGGCGCCAAGCACCTCAAGGCGATCGCGGTACGTGGGCACAGCAAGGTAGAGGTCCACGATCCGGCCACCCTCCTGGCCCTGGCCCGCTCGGTGCCGGAACGCATCGCCGAGAGTGGAGGGAGCCAGATCCTCCAGACACGAGGCACGGCCGGCTTCCTGGAGGCGATGAGCGCCGGTGGTGGGCTGCCGACCCGAAACTTTCGCAGCGGCGTCTTTGAGGGGGCCGGGGCTATCGGCGGCGAGGCGATGTACCAGGCGTTCCATGCAACCACGACCACCTGCTATGCCTGTGCCGTACGCTGCAAACAGGTGGTGGCAGCCGAGGAACCATACGAGATCGATCCCCAGTACGGTGGACCAGAGTACGAGGGGCTGGCGGCGCTGGGCGCCTACACTGGAGTGTCGGACCTGGCGGCGGTGTGCAAGGCCAACGAATTATGCAACCGCTACACGCTGGATGTGATCACCTGCGGCGCGACCATCGCCTGGGCCGTGGACTGCTACGAGCGCGGCGTCATTGGCCGGAAGGAGACGGGCGGCCTGGAGCTCCGTTTTGGGGATGGCGCGGTTCTCGTCCAGTTGGTAGAGTTGATCGCGCGACGGGAAGGTATCGGCGACCTGCTGGCTGCCGGCCCGTTGGAGGCCGCCAAGGCGTGGGGACCTGATGCTGAGGATCTTTTGGTGCACACCAAGGGGCACCCCTACCCGGCCCACATGGCCCGCGCCAAGGGTTCGTTGCCGGTGGTGTATGCGGTCAACGCCTATGGCGCCGATCACATGTGCACCGAACACGATGCCTTTCTGCTGGAGGATCTGCCGGAGGCCTTGCGGGAGCGGATGCGGGCGCTGGGCATCCTGGAGACCGCTCCGGTGGAGGCCACCGGTCCGGCCAAGATGCGCCTGGCGGCCATCAGCCAGCGGTTCATGAGCCTGCTGGATAGCCTGGAGTTGTGCGCCTTTTGCTTCGCCTCCGCCTGGTTCTTTGATACCCAGGATCTGGTCACTACGGTGCGGGCAGTGACCGGCTGGCGGACAAACCTGTGGGAGCTGATGCTGATCGGCGAGCGGCGGATCAACCTGATGCGCGCCTTTAACGCCCGCGAGGGGCTGGCGGCTGCGGATGACCGGTTGCCGCCCCGCATGGTCGAGCCATTGGAGGGCGGGCCAACGGATGGCTGGCGGGTTGACCTCGAAGCCTGGCAACTTGACCGCGCCCTGTACTACGGGATGATGGGTTGGGATCCTGAGCGCGGGCTGCCGACCCGGGCCAAGCTGTACGAGTTGGAGCTGGACTGGGTTGTAGAAGAACTGGACGGAGCCGCGGGCGCATGAAGATCGAGTACGCCATCAGCCTATGGAACTATGACCACTATGCGGAAGCTGCGAGCCTGGAAGATGTGCTGGGCCGGATCCGGTCGCTGGGATATGGCGTCGAGTTGTGGGGCTGGTGGCGGGGCGAGCGGTATCTCTACGGTGTAGCGCAACGCGCCGAGGTGCAGGCTGCCCTGGGCAGCATGCCCGTCAGCCTGCATTCGTCCATCGTACGCAGTCTGCCCGAACACCGGGCACAGATCGATGCGGCCCACGACCTGGGGGCCGGTGTGCTGGTGGTACACTCGGACGAGTTTTTTGCAGGCGACCAAGGCCAGCTTGACGTCGGATTGTGCCGCGAGGTGGTTGCCTACGCGGCCCAGCGAGGGGTGCGTATTGCGCTGGAGAATGGCCAGTTGCCCTTCCTGGAACAGGCATTGGCGGCTGTGGATGGCCTAAAGATCTGCCTCGACGTGGGACACGTCTATTTCACGAGCGAACCGATGGCGGCCTACCTGTCGGCCCTCAAGACGCACATCGTCCACCTGCACCTGCAAGACATCCTGACCCCGGCCGAGATAGACCTGCCGAACCGTGGCAGGGATCACTATACACCCGGCACGGGGGGTATTCCAGCCGAGGACTGGCAATTGCTGGTCGCCACGCTGAGAGAGATCGATTTCGAGGGCAGCGCAGTGTTCGAGATCCGGCCGCGCAACCCCTACCAGACCGCCTACCAGGGGAGCCGCTTTTTCGATAGCCTGTTGGGTGTAGGTCCAATGGCTGTGCGCGGCTATTGACAGACGATCTCTGACTGTGTATAATGGCCTCAGGGAGGAAGGAGTTATGCTCTGAGCTTCTACCTGAGCGCCTGTCTAGATCTGATCGTCACCCGGTGCACTGGCCATCGAGTGAAGCGCAGCGAGTGCCTGCTCTCCAACCTGGTGCAAGCCACGAACCCACCGGCCTGCCACGAACATCCCCTTGATCATCCTGGCTTCGAACCGGGCACATAACTTCACCTCCTCAGGCTCTGAGGTTCGCTTGGCTCCGCGGCCAATTTTGGCCCGGGAGATGTCTCGCCATGTGATTAGTACATTGTCACTTGACCAGCTCAGGAACGACTGAATCCGACCTTTGCTCGGCGCGTTCTTACGAACATTGGACCCACTTGCGCCCAAGTGTAACAGGCATGATGTACAGCAGGGATTGCTGTACGACAAGCTTTTCTTGGGCACCGGTTTTTCGCTCACGCTCCGACGTTTCGGTTCAATCGTCTCAAAGGAGGGCAAAAATGAGAGCCAAACAGGTCTTGACGACGGCCGGCGTTATCTTTTTCAGTGTGGTTGCGGTCCTGATGGTGCTTGGGGCGGCGGATGTGGGTGAGCCTTCGATCTCCCGCGCAAGCGTTAGCCAGCCCGAGTTCGATTTTGGTGATGCGCCTGCGAACAGGTACTCTACCCTACGGACTGACGATGGCGCGCGCCACGTGCCAGATGAACGGTGGCTGGGTCCCCCCTCAGATTCCCCGGATATGGAACTCGATGGACAGTCCCATCCTGTGGCGATGGGTGACGATCTGGACGGCAATGACGACGAAGACGGGGTGCTCTTCTTGTCTTCCCTGATACCGGGTACCACCACCAGCGTTAGTGTGACCGCTTCCTACACAGGATGGCTGAACGCCTGGTTGGATTTCTTTCGCAATGACCAATGGGCCGATCCCGAAGACCAGATCTTTGCAGATGAGGAGCTGTCGCCTGGGCCAAACTGGCTGACCTTCACCGTACCGGCGAATGCCGTTCCCGGCCCTACCTTTTCGCGCTGGCGTTTCAGCAGTGTGAGTGGCCTGAGCTACGAGACAGGCTTTGACTCACCTGCGCCTGATGGCGAGGTCGAGGACCACCCAGTGCTGATCGGGGAACTGCCCCAGGTCGATTCGTGGGAGAAGTGGATCAATGGCATCCCCTGGCAGTCTCCGGGCGTCACCATCACGGTGGAAACCACGG
The DNA here is from genome assembly GCA_050123055.1 of Anaerolineae bacterium. GTDB lineage: Bacteria > Chloroflexota > Anaerolineae > JAAYZQ01 > JAAYZQ01 > JASFHU01. The sequence continues at coordinate 3,539 of JASFHU010000121.1, read as the reverse complement.
ACACCATCCAGGTAGTGGATGTGATCCGGACCGATCCTGGCAAGCCCTTTTTGCTTACTGAGAGATGGGATCCCGAGCGCCTGGGCTGGGTGGACTATGCCATCGAGCCGCCAATCCCGGCCCAGCCGGAGGTCGGCGATGGGGTATTCACCTGGGACGTGCCGCCGGATCATCCGGAGGTACTCATCGTGACCAAGTGGTTCCACGTCGAACCGTGCACCTGGGACAGCACCGTCCTCGACGAGTTGCTGGAAGGCCTGGATGTGCGGGACCCGGTACGGCCGGTGTTCTTTGAAAAGAAGCACCCCATTCTTGGGATCGACGCCCTGTACGAGCCCGAGGTCCCGTCGGGCGACCCAGCGTGGTTCACGCTTGTCTACTCGAATAGCGGAGGCTATGAGAATAATGTCTCGATCCGCAACGACTTTCCCGCCAGGGCACCCTATCTGTCGTCCGCGCCTCCTGCTGACCGGTGGGATGAGGCAGACGGACGGTGGGCCGAGTGGGACCTGGCTGATTTGGCTATGGGGGACGAGGGGGCGATCGACGTGGAGGTCGAGATGGCGTCCGGACTCATGCCCTCAACTACGGTCAATATCACCGACTATATCCGCAATCATCTAGGAGAGGCTGTTGACTCGGTTGTGATTTCCCTGCACGTGGCCGATACAGGCGAGCCCCTCTTTGACCTGGGAGACGCCCCCGACAGCAGTAACCACTCCGGTTTGCCAATGATCACCTATGTCGGACCTTCCTCCCCAGGTATGCCCGCAAACTTTCCCTCCGTCTTTGACCCGGCCACGGGCCTGCCCCAGGGCCCGCGACATGGCCGGCCGCGGGCCGATGCCTGGCTGGGCACACTGGTCACACGGGAGTACGATGCCGACCTGATGCCTGACCATGATGGTGCACCCAATCTTGATCCACCTGCGAACTTGCCCGACCAGGATGGGGCTGATGATGGGGTCAGTTTGCCCGTGCTATTGCCGGATTGTACGCCCTCCTACATCACCTACACCGTGACCGTGAAACCTGGGGCGTCCGATATCGACCGCTTTGTCAACGTCTGGTTTGACTGGAACCGGGATGGCGACTGGAATGACAACATGACCTGCCAGACCAGCGACGACGCGCCAGAGTGGGCGGTGCAGAATCAGCTCTTCCCACCAGGGCCGTCTGGCACCTATGTCCTCACGACGCCGGCCTTTCTACCCTACAACAAGGTCCCGAACGTGCCGATCTGGATGCGCATCTCGATTGCAGAACAGCCGGCGCCACATCCACCGACCGGGGGCCTGCCAGACGGGAGTGGGCCAGCGAATGGCTATGCCTTTGGCGAGACCGAGGACTACTACCTGCCAGGCGTGGAGCTGCCCCCGGGCGAGTGGATCAAGCTGATCGATGACCAACCCTGGCGTCCCGATTTCGCCTACACGGTCGAGACTTCTGACACGGTCGAGGTTGTGGATGTCATCCATACCTCGCCTGATGCGCCCTTCACACTCTCCGAGTACTGGGATCCCGCACATCTTGTGTTGGTGGGGGACCCAGTCATCGAGCCGCCGCTGCCTTTCCCACCGATCGTCGACGATGGCATATTCTTCTGGGATGTGCCGGGGGAACACCCGGAGGTCATCACCGTCACAAAGGTCTTCCACGTCGAACCCTGTACCTGGGAAGCTACAAGGCTAAACGAGGTTCTGGAGGGTCTCAGCGTGCCCGAGCCGGTCCGTCCGGTGGTCTTGAAGAAGAACCTGCCCATTCTATGGCTCGAGGCCCTTTATGAGCCCGAGGTCCTTGCCGGAACCAGTGCCCAGTTCACGTTGGTCTACTCCAACACGGGTGGTTTCGAGAACACCGCCCGCATCCGCAACGGCTTCCCTGACGAGGCGCCTTACAGCTCTTCCACGCCGACCGCGGACCGCGTGGACCCCAATAGACTGTGGGCCGAGTGGGATCTGGGTAGCCTGGCCGAAAACGACCGCGGCACCATCGACGTGGTGGTGGACATCTTGCCTGGCCTGCAACCCTCGACCACGGTGGTCATCACGGATGCGATCTATAATCATGCCGGCGAGCTCGAGGATGAGGTCACCATCCGCTATCACGTTTCGGAGCCCAGAGGCTGGTTGGAAGGCCACGTGATGGACTCTGAGACGGGAGACCTGTTGCCTCCCTGTACGCAGGCCGCGGTAGGCATCCAGCCCGGTTCCTTTGCGGTAGGTGTCGACCCCACGACAGGAGCCTACGGTCCGGTGAATCTGGCATCCGGCACCTATACGGTGACGGCCTCGGCAATTGGGTACTCGATCGAGAGTGCCGTGGTGGATATCGTTCACGCGGTTACGACGACCCAGGACTTTAACCTGTGGCGGCCGGTCGTCGTGGTTTCGCCGACCGATTTCATCTCTGTGACGGCCTACGTCAGCCAGCCGGTTACCTACCAGATGGTCATCAGCAATAATGGCCATCTCAAGATGGACTGGGAGATCTTGGAAGGGGGACAAGGCGTGGATCTCCCCTGGGTATCGGAATACCCGATTTCTGGCACCATCTCTCCGCTTTCCGAGGCGCTGGTGGACGTTACCTTCCACTGTGCCGAGCCTGGCGACCACACCGGGACCCTTGTCGTCGTCCACGATGACCCCTGCGAGGATCCGATCGCCCTGCCCATTCGGTTGCACTGTCGCGCACCTCGGTGGGACAAATGGATCAACGGCCGGCCCTGGGGGTCCGATATCGGCTACACTGTCGAGACGTCTGATACCATCGAGGTGGTGGATGTCATCATCGCACCACCCAGCGCCCCATTCACCCTCACCGAGCGCTGGAACCCTCTGGAATTGGTGCTGCTGAACTACGAAGTCGATCCGCCACTCCCCCGCGATCCGATCACGGACGAAGGCATCATTATCTGGGAGGTGCCGGCTGTTCATCCCGAGGTCATCACCATCACCAAGCGGTTCCACGTTGAACCCTGTACCTGGGAGAGCACGATCCTCGAGGAGGAACTCCGTGGGCTGCCAGTGCAGACCCCGATCCGCCTCGTGCAGTTTGACAAGAAGCCGCCTGTGCTGGGACTGGGTGCCCGCTACGAGCCAGGGGTCTTCACCGGGGAGCAAGCCCAGTTCACGTTGGTCTACTCGAATACAGGTGGCCTTGAGAACGACGTCATGATCCGCAATGAGTTTCCGACAGAGGCGCCCTATGCCAGCTCGGTGCCAGCGGCCAATCGCCAGGATCCCGAGGGACGCTGGGTCGAATGGGACTTCCCCAGCCTGCCTGGGGGCACGCTGGACAACATCGACGTGGTGGTCGACATTGCGCCGGGCCTGTGGCCGTCGGCTACGGTGGTGATCACCGACTATCTCTACGATCACACTGGCACGGTGGTGGATGAGGTCTTGATCGAGTACCATGTCGAACCTCCACCCGGTGTGTGGGACAAGTCGATCAACGGCCAGCCCTGGCAGCCGGAGCTGACCTTCACCGTCAAGACGTCTGATACTATCGAGGTGGTGGACGTCATCCGCACCACA
>JASFHU010000120.1:0-9401 GCA_050123055.1 Anaerolineae bacterium | reverse complement strand
AGGAGCGAGCTATTCGCCGCGTTGACAATGGCATCTGTGTCCTGCTTGGTTATGTCACCTTCTACCAATTCCAGTGCCGCCGCACCGACCTGGATCTTCATCTCCCATCCTTTCCACAATCTAGCCAGCCCAGACCTGCCAGATCAGCCACCCGCCCATCGCAACGAGCAACACCCCACAGGCCACGAGCACCCGGCGGTACCAAGCCAGTGACAGTGCGCCACCGTGGCGGCCAACCAGCCAGGCTACGATCACCTTTGAGCCAATAAGCAGCGTATAAAACGCCACAAGGAACGCAATCGCGTGCCAGGGCGAGATCCGCCAACCGCGCACCAAGGCTGGACCGCCCACCGTGGCCCAAAAGAGATATGGATGGGGGTTCAAGGCATTGACCAACACCCCTCGCCACATCTCCCGCCGCGGATCGGCCGCTGTGTTCACATCCCTGGGCAAGACGGACCCCCGCGACGAGCGAATCGTCTCGATACCGATCCAGATCACGACCAGTCCACCGACAGTACCAACCCAACGAAAGGCCTGTGGCGGCAAGTATCCGGCCAGCAATACCGACAGGACAATGATGGGCAGATCGGTGATCAAGGGAGCCAGGGCTACCCGCAGCCCCCCCGCCAGCCCGCTGCGCAGCGAGGCCGTGATCACCAGTGTCAGCAGAGGACCAGGGCTGATCCCCGCGCTCAAACCCATACTCAGTCCAAGTCCAAAAAAAGCCCACATATGCGGCCGTTGCCGGCCGTCAGGTGTCAGACCGAACGCTCAGGGCGAGCCCGGACGCCTAACCCGCCGCGCAACTTGCCTCCTCTTTCATTACATAGTACAAGACGCCAAGCAAATCTAGGTTTGACCCTAACAGCATGTCAACCCCTGGATTGTACTGCAATTCGGCGCACCGTGCAAGCCAGCACAGGGAAGGCTGCATTAGCAACAGCACAGCATTGCCCGCGCCCGACGGCGAGCCAGCGGAAGAGATCCGATGCCAGCGCAGGACGGTGTCAGGCTGGACAGTCACGAGCGCCTCTTTCCAATGTGGCAGCACAGCATCGTGGCTATCCATTTCAGTGATATTCTAGTTTTTCATGAGGGATTTCTACCTCTTGCGTTGAAATGCGTTATGTGATATAATGACTACATACCACTTGTGCAACATCGACCGGGGTTGATTGTGCTTTGGGTCGACGAGTGTCAGGAGCTGGTGTCTGTCGCTTGATCATATGAGCAAGCGCCCGTCGGCAGCGACACGGTATTCGCTACTGAACCGAAAGGTTCCTTCACCGCAGCTTCTTGCTATACTGAGAAGTGTACATATAATAGAAGGGTCAATCAGTGTTGGCAGCTGGCGTCTTGGCACCCGGCGTCGAGGGGCAAGCGATGCGCATCTTCTTCAAGGCGATCACTTCGAACAGCCCTCCCATCGCTAAGGGCTTCTTGCCATGCCCTCGCACAATAGCCTCGACGATCCAGGCCGGAAAGTACCGGATGCGGGGCTGCCCCCTGTTGCACCGCATGAGGGAGACGGTAGGCGGCGGCTGTTAACGTTGGAGGGGAGGGAGAAAGCGATGAAAGGGCTTGCCCGTATTTTTAGAACTGTAAGAACCTGCTTTGTGGCCGCATTGGTCGTCCTTTGCTTGCTGCAGACGCCGCTGGGATTCATGACAGCGGCGCCGAGTCAGCCATTCGTCTCGGTCATTGTCCAAGCCGATGACTTGGGCAGCGCCGTGGCCGCGATCCAAAGGGTTGGGGGTCACGCCAGCCGTGACCTGAGCGTCATCCAGGCGGTGGCTGCCCGGGTACCGGTAGACCGCCTCGCAGCGCTGAACCAGACGCCCGGGGTGAAGCGTGTCTGGCCGGACGCCACCGTACAGAGCTCGGACAGCGCCGATCCCGGAACGCTCTATAGCCCGGTGGCAGGTGGCGAATACAAGGCCGCTGGCTTTGACCTCGACAAGGTGGTGGCCTGCGATGGCAGCCGCGAGAATATGGACGACATCCCCCTCGGCTCCATCGACCCCAACAGGTTCCAGACCTACACCTTTGTCCCCAACCTTGGTCCGGCGAATCTTCCCGCCAAGGTCGGACTGCACCTCATCTTCAAAGAGGAGGATCTGGGTCAAGCCCAGGCCCAGGTGCTTCAAGCCTCGACAGGCATCTGGCACACCTTTGAGATCGATACGCTGAGTTCCGACAACACGAACATTGACGCGACACTGGACCTGAGCCAGGCCCTGGTCGCACCCGAGGATTTCGCCCACATAGAGGTCCGCTTCCTGGTCTCTCGCCCCGGAGGCGGCGAAAAGGCCGAGGTGGATTGCGCCAACCTGCACCTGGGTGCCTTCGCATCTGGTGGTCCCGATGCGATCCTTGCCCCCGTAGCTGGCGGGGAGTACAAAGCGGCCGGCTTTGATCTGGACAAGGTAGTTGCCTATGACGGTAGCAAAGACGATCTGGACGAGATCAGGCTAAACTTCAACGATCCCAACGAGCTCCAAACCTATACCTTCACCCCTGTGGTTGATCCCGACGATCTCCCTGGCCTGATCGATCTCCATTTTGTCTTCAAAGAGAAGAGCCTGGGCCTCGCTCAGCTCCAGGTGTACCAGACCTCGACGTCTACCTGGCACACACTGGCCATCAACACGTTAACTAGCAACGACCAGTTCATCGACACCACGTTTGACCTCTCCGAGATCCTCGAAACACCTGAAGACCTGGCCCAGGTGCAGGTGCGCTTCCATGCCTCCCGCAACGACGGCGGGGAAAAGGCCGAAGTGGACCTGGTCAGTTTGCGGCTAGCGCAGCTGGCAGGCGATTTGTCGACAGTGGATGCAGCCCAGTCCTTGGAGGCAATTCGCGCCGCTCCCGTTTGGGCTCTGGGCAACACCGGCGCCGGCGTAGGGGTGGTTGTCCTGGACAGCGGCGTCAAAAAGTACAAAGAACTGGAAAAGGATACCCACGACCACAAAACCGGTCTAAAACGCGGCTGGGACGTACTAAAGAACAAGGACGATGGCCGGAAAGACAAAAATGGGCACGGCACCCTCGTTGGCTCGGTCGTCAGCAACCGGAAGCAGAATTCCCATGGCAAGTATCATGGTGTGGCACCCAATTCGGTGGTCATCCCGGTGCAGGTACTGGATGAGGAAGGCAAGGGCACCTACTCTCAGGTCATCGCCGGTATCCAATGGGCCATCGAGCACAAGGATGAATACGGCATCCGGGTGATGAATCTGTCCCTGAGCGCGCCGGTGCGCTCTCACTATTGGGATGACCCCCTGAACCAGGCAGTCATGCGTGCCTGGCAGGCGGGCATTGTGGTCGTGGTAGCGGCGGGCAACAGTGGCCCCGATCCGATGAGCATCGGCGTGCCGGGCAACAATCCCTATGCCATCACCGTCGGGGCCCTCACCGATGCCTATACCCCCACCGATTGGTCTGACGACTATATCCCCGCCTTCTCGGCGGCGGGGCCGACCTACGAGGGCTTTGTCAAGCCCGATCTGATCGCCCCGGGCGGGCACGTGGTGGGCTTGATGTCCGACAAGTCGAAGCTGGCCAAGGACCATCCCAACAAGAAGGTTGACAAGGATTACTATGAGCTGAGCGGGACCTCGATGAGCGCAGCCCACGTTTCAGGCGTGGTGGCCTTGATGCTGGCTCGAAAGCCCAGTCTCACCCCGGATGAGGTCAAATACCGCTTGCTGGCCTCGGCCAAGCCGGCAGTCTATCCCAACGGAGAACCGGCCTTCAGCATCTGGCAGCAGGGCGCGGGGCGGGTCGACGCCTATGCTGCGGTATACGGGGCCTACTCAGGCACCGCCAATCAGGGCCTGGACGTGAGCGCCGATCTGGCCGGCACCCAGCACTTTGGGGGTTACACACGCTGGGATCCGGAGACCAACCAGTACTATCTGGTAGATCCGGGCGGCTTGGCCTGGAGCGAGGCCTACACCTGGGGCGGCGGCTTGGCCTGGAGCGAGGCCTACACCTGGGGTGGTGGCCTGGCCTGGAGCGAGGCCTATACCTGGGGTGGCGGCTTGGCCTGGAGTGAAGTCTACACCTGGGGTGATGGTCTGGCCTGGAGTGAAAGCGTTGATTGGAGTGAAGCGACGGTTTCACTGGATCTTTGGTTGCTTGATGAATAAGCAGAGAAGGGCACGGCGAGCCGTGCCCTTCTTGCACATCTCATCGCCCTGGAGGTGATCAGTCGGCGCGGTCCAGGATCACTTGGCTCAAGATCTCGGCCACGACCATCTCCAAGTCCTTCTCCTGGCTCCTCTCCTGGGCCAGGGCCATCGTCTCAGGAGCGAGTTCTTCAGCCAGCCCAGCCAATCTTTGTTCAACCTTTTGCTGGGTCGGCTTGTCGCTGGCGGGATGCTGTTGCACAAAAGAAAGAGTCTCAGCGACTTGTGCTTTGTCCCCCATCTCACCTGCCAGCAGCAGCAGGGCGGTCTCGGCCAGGGCCTCCAGCACCAAGGGCAGGGCACCGACCTCAAGAGCTAGGTTCAAGGCTTCGGAGAAAAAGTTGCTGGCTTCCCGGTAGTCTCCGGCAGCACTGGCTACGATGCCCAGGTTGTTCAAGCAGTTGGCAATGTGATACTGATCGCCGATCTCCCTCTGGATGGCAAGGCCCTCTTGTAGTAGCTGTCTCGCTTCGGCGTACTCTTGGTCCAAGTAGGCAAAATAGCCCAGATTGTTCAGGGAGGTACCGATACCCCACAGGTGACCGAGCTTTCTGCGCCTGGCGAGGCATTCTCGCTGTAAGCGCCTGGCCTCCGCAAGCTGACCTTGTCGAAGAGCCACTACGCTCAGATCGTTTAGGATGTTAGCGCTGCCATACTCGTCGCCGGTCGTGCTGTATCGCTCGAGGGCTCTCTGGAGCTGCTCTTTGGACTCCTCATAGTCCCCCGACGCACCCGCGATCATGCCCAGGAGATTGCGAGCTCTCGCGATCCCCAACTGATCCCCATATCCCTGGTAAATGGTCAGGCTTTCATGGCAGGCCTTTCTGGCCTCATCGTACTGGCCATCTCCCCGAAGAAGGATGCCCAGATGGTAAAGAGAGAAAGCTCTCTCTCTCCGGGCGCCAGGATAACCGGCGGCCTCCAGTTGCTCAAGGTGCATCAGGCTCTCTTCCAACAGCTCTTGGGCCTGCCGGTAGAGCCCCAGGCGATAGGCAAACCTTCCCTGCCGGGCAAGAAGCCGCCCCAGCACCAGCTTGACCTGGCCCTGCTCCCCCGTGGTCTCTTTGTGACCCAGTGCCCTCAGGCTGTCCACTGCTTCCCCAAAGGACTGCAGCCCCTCATCAATCAGGCCGCGCACGAAATAGAAGAGATGCAGGCTCTCACAACCCTCTGCAATGTCGGTCACCATCTGGTGGGCCACCGCCCAGCGCCAGGCCGCCCGGATGTTGCCGATGTCCGCCGCAATCTGTGCCGAAGCCTCGCGTTGCGAGACCCCCTGCAAGTCCGCTTCAGTCTCCCGAAGGGCGCCAAGGTAGTACCTGCAGTGCTCAAGCCGCAATCGATCCGCTTCGCCAGGGATCTCCTGCATCTTGTCCTCCGCAAACTGCCCCAGTAGCCCGTGCATGTCATACCGGCCAGAAGGCTGGACACGCAGCATAGATTTGTTGACCAGCGCGGCCAACAAGGGCAACGATGCATCTGTCAGATGCTCGAGTGCAGCTAGTTGAAAGCTGCCGTGGAACACCGACGCCCCTTTGACTACCTCCCGTTCCTTCTCCGTCAGAAGCTCCCAGGAATGCTCAAACAGAACCCGTATGCTGCGGTGGCGGGCCGGAATGTCCGGTAGTGGAGTCATCAAGAAGTCGAGGTCCTGCCTGATCTGTCGCACAATCTCTGGCAAGGGCATGACCCTCGCCCAGCCCGCTGCCAATTCAAGGGCCAGTGGCATTCCCTCTACCAGTTGGCAGACCTGCAGCAGGGCTCTCCTCTCCTGGGCCGACAGGGAACGCTCGGGACACACCCGCCGGATGCTCTGGAGCATCAGTTTCACTGCGTCATAGTCTTCCAAGTCCCTGGCGTCTCTGTCTGCCTGCTGGGGCACTGCGTGCACCCCACCAGAGTGCGGAATCACATCTTCACCAGAAGGGAAGGCCAATCCCCGCACTTCCCGCACCCACTCAGACTGCAAGTTGAGCTGCTGTCTCGACGTGACCAGGAGCTTGACGTCGCGGCAGCGACCGACGATGTTGGAGAGAAGGTCCACTCCATCGAGCAGGTGCTCCAGGTTGTCCAGCAGCAACAGGATTGCTTTCTCACGCAGGTAGTTCAGGAGCTGGGTTTTCGCATCGGATCGGCCTTCGGAGGCGAGCATCAATGCATCGGCGATCGCCGGCACCAACAAGTCTGGCGAGCTGACCGAAGCGAGCGACACAAAGTAGATCCCGTGAGTGAAGGCACCCAGGGCCTCCCGGGCTGCCCGTATGGCCAATCGCGTTTTCCCAATGCCACCCGGACCGACCAGGGTCAAGATCCTGCATTCCGGTTCATCCAGAATAAGGTGGCGGATCTCGGCCAACTCTTCCGCGCGGCCGACAAAGGGTGTGCGTTCGACAGGCAGGTAATGACGAGCGCTCGCTGCCTGTGAGACGGGCACACCCGTCCAGGTGGGTGGTAGGATCGGTGTGTGCCCGAGCTGGATCAGCTCGTACAGCTCCCGAGTTTCCTTGCCGGGCGACTTGCCAAGCTCTTCCTGAAGTACTTGGGTACATAACCGATACTGGTGCTCAACGGCTGCTTGATTTCCGGCCCAGGCATAAATCTTCATCAGTTGACGATGAGCGGGCTCGCACCAGGGATCGAGCCGCAGCCAGCGCCGGGCGTGGAGGATAGCCTCCTCGAATTCACCCTCTGCACTGTACCCCTGTGCCAGTCTTCTGAGGGCTCCAGCCAAATCGCTGCGCAGTTCCGCCGCCTCGAAATATTGCCACTCGTCAAAGTTCGGACTATCCGCAAGAGAAAAGCCTGTCATAAAGTCATCCCGGTAGAGCGTGGCCGCTTCGCTCAAAAGGGGTACACAGGCCGGGCAGACCGCATCCTGAGGGTGATCATGGTTCGTGCAAGCCGCCAGAAGTTGCCTAAACGCTGTGACATCCAGCCAGAAATCACTCTGGGGAGCCAGCCCCAGCTCCTCTCGACCAATGTCCAGCCACCCTTGACCCAATGCTTTGTTGAGTACTGCCAGATCGCGTCGTAGGTAGGAAAAGGACAGGCTGGGCTCGCTATCCGGCCATAGCAGCGTGGTCAGCACCTCGCGGCGATGGTCCTGACCCGTCACGGCCAGATACGCAAGCAGGGCAAATGCCTTGCGGCGCCCGACGCTGAGCGTCACCCCTTTTCGCTCCAGGCGAGGTGAACCAAGCAGGAATAACCTCAAACCAGACTCCATATTCGTCCGACCATTCTCTCCAGCTCAACCTCGGTCCCTTGACCAAGACAAACCATGGCCACGGTTTGAAGATGCTGAGGGTTGAGGGAAGATCGCGTCACGCCCCAGTCCATGCAAAAGAGTGATGAGAAGTAACCTTCAATGCATGGTGTTACGCTACGAATTATACCATGGTTGGAAGCAAAGAGCAAAGCCTGATCATTGCCCTTCTTTGGGCTTTCGCGGTACGCCCCCCTGATGTACCGTGCACGTTCTCGAAAAGACGCAGGTAGATCGTCTCGTAGTTGAAAACTTGGATCACCACGCGTTGGCGCGGTTTTGGCGCGCTTGTGGCGCGTTCGCTGAGTAAACTAGGAGGCAATTGAACAGCAGACTGTCTGCAGCTCTGCCTTCTCTGGGAGAGCCCAGAGTGTTATGGGCAACACCCTCGTTGCGGGACGAGCCTGGCAGCTTTTTCAGCAGCATCTCGCAAGCCGCGGGAGCCTTGGCGTGTTGGACCGTACCTGCCCATGACCTCTGGCGTTTGTGTTGCTGACCCAGATCCTGAACCTGCTACCAGGGGCGATTTTTCGATCGATTTTGTCGCCGCTACACCCCATAGCTACGACTACCCGACCGGCGGCGGCGCCCACGACGACCGCACCATCGGCGTGGCCACCGGGGTGGCCGAATCGCTGGAGGGTGGCGACTTTGCCGATGGTGATATCTCCACATTCCTTGCTGCGGTCACCTTGGATAGCGCTGCCAGTGTGGCTACCGACATGCTGCAGACCTCCGAAAGGGAACGATGACCATAACACAAAGATCCTTCGCCATCGCAGACGCCCAGACCATGAGACAAGGCCTGGAGGGGTTGCGCTATCGCATGACGGTCGACGACAAGCCTGTGGCCTCAGAGTCCGGAGAAAAGAGAATCCTCGTCGTCAGCGATCATGAGACACTGGCCCTGGCGCTCGAGATCAACCTGGGTGTTCTCCAGGACGTGAAGGTGTCGACGCTGATCCTCAACGAGGCGCGGTTCTTTTTCGTCCCAGGGACCGGAGACCAAGCGCGGTTCTCTTTCGCCCCTGGGAACGCAGAAGAGGAGGGGCACCAAAGATGGCAGGCCGCTCGCCATTCGGACCTGATCGTGGTCGCCCTGGCATCCCCCCAGTGCGACCCACTGGTGGCACTGTCCCGCTTGGGGTTGCTCGATCGCGTCGGGTATGTGCCTCTGCTGACCATCTCGGATGGTCCCCAGCGCTCGATCCCCGAGATCCAACTGGTGCACCTGGATTTCCCATTTAAGGCTCAGCCCCTAAGAAAGGCAGCCCTACAGCTGCTGGGAATGCCGGCCGGCGCACTCAAGGTGTGCGGGTAGGGATAGAGAGGGCAGACCCTGATTGACGGCAGCCACTACCCGGACCGACGCCCTTGCTGGGCTCTGCATCGTCAGCCGATTCTGCTATCAAGGCCCATTACCCAGATAGGAAATCAAGGATGGACTGCACACGGCTTGCTCTGCCCGACTCTTCCAGCGCGGTCTAAATGTCGCCCATCGCTGACAAGCCAACCAACAGATAGTGCTGTGCACGATTTTGCTCGTACATTCCATCTATCGACCAGGTGTGGACCCAAAGTGGAGGCTGTCACAATCCGGTAGGGCTGATCCCTCTGGAAGGCAGATGAAATCAATCCGCCACTGGTATTGACTGGGCTCCGGGACTATGATAGAATCCAGGGAGTCCAGAACAGAGGCCCTCGTTCTGCAGGCCGCGAGGATCGTTTGGAGCAAGTCTATGAAGCCCAGATTGTGCCTGATGCTGTCCATCGCCTGTCTGTTGCTGTTCATGTCTCTTTGCGTGCTGGGTTTTGAGCATGTACAGGGTGCAGTCGCCACTGCTCCGGGGGAGAGGGATGTGGCCAATGCAGCCCATACCCCCAGCCCCTTTCTGTCCCAGGCACAAACCCTGACAGCCACCTATGACTTTGATCTGGAT
>JASFHU010000119.1:0-9412 GCA_050123055.1 Anaerolineae bacterium | reverse complement strand
AACCGCCCTCGAGGCAGAAGAGATCTCAGAGTACCTGGCCGAGGCCGTGCGTTTTACCAACGAACAGGTCTGGGGAACCCTGGATGCGGTCCTGGTCGTCCATCCCCAGTCCTTGAAGGATGAAGCCGTGGCCAGTGCGGTTGACCAGAGTATCGCCGATCTCAAGTATGGGACCGTTTCGGTCAATACCTATCCGGGAATGGCCTATTGGGTGTCAAGTGCACCCTGGGGCAGCTATCCAGGCCAGAGCATCTACGATATCCAGTCAGGGATCGGGTTCGTCACCAACACCTTTATGTTTGAGCACCCTGTCAAGTCTGTGGTGCATGGACCGTTTCTTTCATCCCCAGACCCCTTTGACCCAGGATTCAGCCGAGGCGGCGAGTTTGGACGCAAACTGGCCCACCTGCAGGTAGAGCCTGGATTTGGGAAGCTAGGCAGTATACTGTGGACTCTGATGCGGGGTTAATCCTTCGCAGTCCAAGATTCTCGCCTGGAGATATCGGCCCGGTGCAGACCATCCCTGGGAGTTTGACAAGAATCGATTTCGGAAGCAGAATATGGCTGCCGGTGAACCGGCGTCCCAACCTGGCGGTTCCTCAGGCCCTGGGTGGGAACGCCCGTAGAGGGTCAGGATGAGAGCATGAACGCACGATACGCAACCGTCGCCGAAATCAGGCGCACCCTCAGCAACGAGTTGCTGGAGGCAGCAGGACTGCCCCAGTTCGAAGCCCTGCAGGCATTGCTCAGGCCCCTCGTCTGGCTGCCGGCCCATCTCTCGGCCCGCCTGGCGGCCGAGTTTGACCGGCGCGTCGCCCAATCCGGGCTGGCCGAGGCCGTGCATTGGGTCATGCCCCGCTTTGTCGACACTGTGCGGGCCCACGGCAGCGAGCAGATCCCCGCCGAGGGGCCGCTGGTCATCGCCTCCAACCATCCGGGCAGCTATGATGCCATGGCCATCGCCTCGCTGGTGCCCCGCGACGACCTCAAGATCGTCGTCACCGGCCGGCCCGTCTTTCGCAGCATGTACGCCTCGGCGCGGCACCTGATCTACACCCCCTTTGAGACCCACGAGCGCATGAGCGTCGTGCGGGAGAGCATCCGCCACCTGCGGGAGGGAGGCGCGATCCTGATCTTTCCCTACGGTCACCTGGAGCCGGATCCGGAGGTGCTGCCCGGCGCCGACGAGACGCTGCAGCGCTGGTCGCCCAGCCTGCCGCTGTTCCTGCGCCGGGTGCCCGAGACCAACCTGCTGGTCACCATCGTCAGCGGCGTCCTGGCGCCCAAATGCCTGCAACACCCCTTGACCCGCCTGCGCAAGGAGCCACACCTCCAGCAGGTGCTGGCCGAGATCGTCCAGATCAGCCAGCAGATGCTGTTTGGACGGCGCTTTGGGCTGGCGCCCACGGTTCGTTTTGCCTCGCCCTTCAGGACCGCCGACCTGGCGCCGGGCGTCGATGGCCAGGCCATCCTGGAGGCCATCACCGGCCGCGCGCAGCAACTGCTGGCCGACGTGCGCGCGCTGCCGTCCGGCTAGGCACCACGCAGGAGTCACCGGCTGGCCATGTTCCCAATCCCGAGGTCCATCGAAGGTGAGGACGATTACTGGCGCATCCGCAGCTTCTTGCGCGAGGTCTTTGTGCTCAACGGCCGCCAGGAATTGAGCTGGCACGTCGCGCGTCTCGACTACTGGCGCTGGCATTTCATCGAGAACTGCCAGATCTGCCCTCCCTTCGAGCAGGTCACCACCCTCTGGGAAACAGCCCGCGGCCAGATCGCGGCCGTCCTGCATCCGATGGGCTTTGGCGAGGCCTGGCTGCACCTGCATCCCGGCTACCGTACACGGGAGCTGGAGGCGGAGATGATAACGCTGGCCGAAGAGCGTTTGTCCCGCACACTTGAGGATGGAGGCCGCAGGCTGGCCATCCTGGCGGACCGGAACGATACCCTGCGCCAGCGTATCCTCCAGGAGCGCGGCTATGCCAGGCGGGACAGGCCCGTGCACCGCTGGTGGCGGGATCTGGATGCGCCCCTCCCCGGCCCTTCCGTCGCGCCCGGCTACACCATCCGCGCCATGGGCGACAGGGACGAATACCCGGCCCGGAGCTGGGCCTCCTGGCGGGCCTTTCACCCCGACGAACCCGACGACGAGTACGAGGGTTGGGCGTGGTACGGCAACATCCAGTCCGCCCCCCTTTACCGCCGCGATCTGGATATCGTGGCCGCTACTGCCGGGGGTGAGATCGCTGCTTTTGGTACCATCTGGTTCGATGATGTGACCCGCAGTGGCGTCTGCGTGTTGGTGGGCACCGTCCCCGAGCACCAGCGACGCGGCCTGGCCAGGGCGGTGGTGACCGAGGGGCTCCGCCGGCTCTGGAGCATGGGCGCGACCCGGGCCTTTGCCAACGGCCACGATCCGCCGGCCGACGCCCTCTATGGCTCGGTGTTGGGCACCAAAGCCGTGTCCGAGGTGTGGATCAGGGAATTCTGACCATCTCCGAGCTCGCTCCAGCCTTGCTCCGGTAGCTCCATTCTTTGCTCCCGCAGAATCGACAGATTCCGCGCTGAAGGCGATCGGCTGCGAGCGCTCTAGATCGAGGCTCCGGTTCTACATCTATCGTTAGGGCTACAGGCGTCTATCTTGACAGCTCGCGCCGTTGGCCTTATAATGCCCGCCAGCCAGAGCACCCATCGGTATACGGGGGAGCACAAGACCGGATGGAGCCGTCCTATCCTACTCGAAAGCAAGAGTTCCTGGCCGGAGCGCGGAATACATTTCCTCTTCTTCTCGGGGCCTTTCCCTTTGGGTTGATCTATGGCGCGCTGGCTGTGGCCTCGGGCCTGTCCAAAGGCGCGGCCATGGCCATGTCTGCGATGGTCTTTGCCGGATCGGCCCAGTTTGTGGCCGTCGGCCTGGTGGCCGTCCAGGCTCCGCTGTTGATCATCTTTTTCACCACCTTCATCGTCAACCTCAGGCACATGCTCTACAGTGCCACGCTGCTGCCCGATCTGAAGGGCCTGCCCCAGAGATGGCGGATCCCGCTGGCCTTCTGGCTGACCGACGAAACCTTTGCCGTGACCGTCCATCGCTATCGAGAGGACGACGGCGCACCCTTCAAGCATTGGTTCCAACTCGGCTCGTCCATCGCCATGTACCTGAACTGGCAGCTCTGGTGCCTGGTGGGCTTGATCCTGGGCGACCAGATTCCCGACGCCTCGAGCTGGGGGCTGGACGTGGCCATGCCCATCGCCTTTATCGGCATGACCATCCCCTTTGTGAAATCGATGCCCATGGTGGTCTGTGTGCTTGCCGCTGGCATCTCTGCGCTTATCACGGCCGGCATGCCCTACGGCCTGGGGATCGTGATCTCGGCCTTTGTGGGGATCTTGGCCGGGCTGGTCACTGAGCGCGTCAGCAAGCGGACGCGGCTGGAGGTCCAGGTATGACCGGCTACGAATGGTCGTTGATCCTGGGCATGATGGTCGTGACCTTTGGCATTCGCTACTTCCTGCTCGCCTTTGCCGGCCGGATCAAGATGCCGCCCCTGATGGAGGCTTCGCTCCACTACATCCCTCCGGCGGTCCTGATGGCCATGACCGTGCCGGCCGTCCTGTTCCCCAAGGGCGAGTTGTACCTGTCCTACACCAACCCCTATCTCGTCGCCGCGGTCCTGGCCACCGCCGCCGGCGTCCTGACCAGGAGCCTGTTGGCCACCATCGCCATCGGCCTGTTTGCTTTTTTCGCCTTCCAGTTCCTGCTATGACGACAGGTACGCAGCGAGCATCTCTACCGGCACAAAACCCGGGTAGAGACGCCCCGCCGGGGCGTCTCTACGAGCGCGGGTCATTTTCGAGGCAAGTGAGGGTAGGAATGGACATCACACTGCAGGGGCCATGGTTAGGACAGTCCTCCGTCTGCGCGCCGATCCTGCGCGCGCTGCCCGAATGGTTTGGCATCGAGGAGGCGACAGGCCAATACATCCAGGATATAGAGACCATGCCGACCTTTTTGGCAACGGTCAAAGACCGCGTGGTCGGCTTCCTGACCTTCCGGCAGCATAGCCAGTACGCCGCCGAGGTCCACGTCATGGGTGTGCATCCCCGGATGCATGGCCAAGGTGTTGGAAGCGCCTTGATGCAGGCTGCCGAGGCGCATCTCCGGGCGCAGGGGATCGAATACCTGCAGGTCAAGACCCTGAGCCCGGCCCACCCCGACAGGAACTATGCCAAGACCAGGGGCTTTTACCGCGCCATGGGCTTCAGACCCCTCGAAGAGTTCCCCGACCTGTGGGGCGAGCAGAACCCTTGCCTGCAAATGATCAAGGGTCTTGGAGGGTAGCCAGCAAAAACTAGCCAAATGGCTACCCCAGAATCCCCCAGTTGGCCGATGCCACCCTTTGCGCGCTGTGGTATACTCTATTCTGGACAAGTGTGTGAAGGAGGGACCCATGGTAGCGCGGAATCGTCTTTCTTCTGCCCTGTTGACCCTTGTGGCCCTGGCCATCGTCTATGGGGTTGGCACGACCTTCTTTTCCATCGAGCTTGAGCGCCTGGTGGAGCGCACCATCACCCCGCATATTGTGTCCAGCCCTGGCGTGGCGGCCATGAACCGCCAGATCTACGCCGGGCTCGATTCGTTCATGGCCTCCAAGCACGTCCGCATCATCGGCTGGACCTGTGTGGCGCTGATCATCCTCCTCGCCCTGGTAGGCCTGATCACCGAAAAACGGGGCCTGGCTTCGCTGGGCAGCATCGGCTTCATATTACCCATCTATGCCTACTTTGTCATGCACATGTCCTTTCTTGCTGGTCTGGGGATCCTGACCTCGCTGTGGCTGCCCTTCTGGGGTGATCTGGTGAAGCTCGGCGACATCGCCTACCTGCCCTACATGCTCCTGGTCTACCCCTTTTCTCTTTTCGGCCTGGATATCCGGCGGTTCGTTGCGGGCGCTTTTTCCAGCTTGGGCCTGCTGGTCTTTGTCCTGGGCGTGCTGGCTTGGTTCTATGCCCGCTTCCAGAAAAAAGGGACGGCCGATTTTTGGATCTACCGCTTTACTCGACACCCCCAGTACCTGGGCTGGATCCTGTGGAGCTATGGGCTGATGGTCAGCGTATCTCTGCGCCGCGACACGGTCCTTCAGGACACCAATCCTGGCGCAAGCTTGCCCTGGATGATCTCAACCTTGATTATCGTCTGCATCGCTCTGTCGGAAGAGGTTCGTATGCGCCGCGAGCACGGCACCGAGTACGAGCGCTATGCCAGCCGCGCGCCCTTTATGCTCCCGCTTCCCCGGTTCCTGGCCCGGTTGATCTCGGCCCCGTTCAGGCTTGTCCTCAGAAAGGACTGGCCCACAACAGGCTGGGACCTGATCTGGACCTTTGCAATTTATATCTCCGTGGTCGCGCTGCTGTCGCTGCCCTTTGTCTTGTTCGGTTGGCCGCCCGGTCGCGGTTGGATGCACTGGCCGTTCTGATGCTTCTCCTGGCCGCGCATCCCCATGGCTGGGCATGGGCAGTGGCGGAATCCCACACCAGTTCCCCCACTTTGGGGATGACAGGTCCCCTATTCGTCGGGTATAGTGCAGACAGGTAGGCGATGGGAGCGCATTGATGGCGCCCGTTGCTGGAACTCTGGCGGCCGTCACATGCGCGTCAACAGAACAGCATCGCGAAAAGGAGCAGGTAAGTGGAGAATACACAACACTTTTTCGACTTTGCAGCCGAGGTGGGTCTGACAAAACACCTGGGCGGACACGAGGCCACTGAAGAGCTGGTCGAGCTGTGCCGCATCGGCCTCGACAGCTACGTCCTGGACGTGGGCTGTGGCGCCGGCGTGACGCCTGCCTTCCTGGCGAAAAACGTCGGTTGCCGGGTGGTTGGGGTGGATATCCTGGAGGGCATGATCGACCGCTCCAGGGAGCGGGCTGTGAGAGAGGGGCTGGCCGGCCGGCTCGAATTCCGCGTCGCCGATGCACAGGACCTTCCCTTTGAGGACGACCTGTTCGACGCCGTCATCACTGAATCGGTGACTGCCTTTCCGGAGGACAAGCAGAAGGCGGTCGACGAGTATGCCCGGGTGGTCAGGCCGGGGGGATACGTCGGGCTCAACGAGTCAACCTGGCTCAAGGTGCCGCCGCCCCCAGACGTGGTCGCCTGGGCCGCCCAGGATCTGGGTGGCAGTGTGAAGCCCCTGACCTCTGACGAGTGGGTGGGCTTGCTAGAGGGCGCTGGTCTGGAGGTAGATGCAGTGAAGGTTCGCGAGGTCAGCGTGCGGAACGAGAGCCGCGGCATCTTGCAGCGCTATGGCTGCGGCGGCATGCTGCGGGTCTGGCGCAGGATCCTGTCCCTGTACCTCAGAAACCCAGCCTACCGGGAATTCGTCCGTAGCGTGCGCCAGGTCGGCATCGTCCCAGAGAGCTTACACGAGTATTTCGGCTACGGCGTCTATGTCGGAAGAAAAGAAGCAACGCTCGCCTAGCCCCGAAAGCGGTTACTTTCAAGCAAAGACCTGACAGGTTTCGGAAAACCTGTCAGGTCTTCTTAGGTTTCTTCAGGTAATCTGCCTCACCGGCACACCCGGTTTGCGCATTTCCCCATCCTGCGGTATAGTCTGCCAATCGCTATCTGCCACCCGAGGGACTTTATGCAGCAACAGCCTGTCGACTATAGCCGCAAGTGGTATGTCATGGCCGCCGTGGCCATGGGCGTCTTTTTGGGAACCATCGATGGCAGCATCGTCAACGTCGCCCTGCCCACGCTGGTGCGCGCCTTTGACACCGAGTTTGCCATCGTCCAGTGGGTTGTCCTGGCCTACCTGCTCACCGTAACCACTCTCATGCTGAGCGTCGGCCGGCTGGGCGACATGGTCGGCAAAAAGCCCCTCTATGCCACAGGGTTCGTTATCTTTACCCTGAGCTCGGTGCTCTGCGGGCTCGCGCCGACCGTCTATTGGCTGATCGGCTTTCGCGTGCTGCAGGCCATCGGCGCGGCCATGCTTATGGCCTTGGGCATGGCCATCGTCACCGAGGCCTTCCCTCCCTCCGAGCGGGGCAGGGCGCTGGGGATCACGGGTACCATGGTCTCGGTCGGCATCGTTGTCGGGCCGGTGATGGGGGGACTCTTGATCGGCGCCCTCTCCTGGCGCTGGATCTTTTTCGTCAACCTGCCGGTCGGCATCGTCGGCACCTGGATGGTGATCCGCTTTGTGCCCGCCCTCAAGCCTCCTGGCGGGCAGCGATTCGATCTGGCCGGGGCAGTAACTCTGTTCCTGTGCCTGATGGCCCTGTTGATGGCCTTGACGCTGGGCCAGCAGGTGGGCTTTGCCGAGACGATCGTCCTGGCACTCTTTGCCGCCAGCCTGGCCTTTCTGGTCCTCTTTCTCGGCATCGAGCGCCGGATCCGGTTCCCGATGATCGACCTCAGCCTCTTTCGAGACCGGTTGTTCAACGTCAACCTTGTCACCGGGTTTATTATCTTTGTCTGCATGTCCGGGACGATCATCCTGATGCCCTTCTACCTGGAGAACGTCCTCGGCTACACCCCACGGTCGGTGGGCCTGCTCCTGGCCATTGTGCCCATTGCCCTGGGCATCACAGCGCCCATCTCAGGTGCCCTCTCGGATCGGTTTGGGCCGCGTCCCATCATCGTCGCCGGGCTGCTTATGTTGCTGCTCGGTTTTCTTGCCATCAGCACCCTCAGCACCGGGACCACCGCCGTTGGCTATGTGATGCGCTTCCTGCCCATCGGCATCGGCATCGGCACCTTTCAGTCGCCCAACAACAGTGCCGTCATGGGCGCCGTTCCACGCGAGCGCCTGGGGATCGCCTCGGGGCTACTGTCCATTACCCGCACACTGGGACAGACCACCGGCATCGCCGCTCTGGGCGCGTTGTGGGCCAGCCGCGTGCTGCATCGTGCCGGCGGCGCCCTGCCGGCGGGGGCCACTTCAGCGCCTGCGGCGGCCCAGGTGGCCGGTCTGAACGACACCTTTTCCATCGTCGTGATCCTGATCTCGCTGGCCCTGGCCTTGGCCGTGTGGGGCCTGGTCCAAGAGCGGCGCAGCAAGCGTTTGGTGGAGCCCGCAGCGCCGCAGTGAGCGGTTCTAGCCCTGTTCTATGCCGTCGGCATCTGCGTATCTGCCAACGACCCGGCCTGGGCGAGTTGCCGAGGGCTCACGTTGGTCTCTCGCAGATCAGCCTTGCTCAGGTCTGTATTGTCCAGCCTGGCTCCACCAAGCCTGGCCTCGCGCAGGTCGGCTCCACACAGGTTGGCATTGTCCAGCCTGGCGCCGTTCAGCCTGGCGCCTCGCAGGTCGGCGCCTTGCAAGCTGGCTCCCATTCGGAGATTGGCCCTGCGGAGGTCGACATTGCGCAGGTTGGCTCCGCGTAGATCCGCCCCACGGAGATCCGCCCGACGCAGGCTGGCCTTCCGCAAATTCGCCCCCCTCAGGTTAGCCATAAAAAGATCTGCTCCACGTAGGTTGGCAGCGCGCAAATCTGCCTCATGAAGATTGGCACCGCCCAGCCTGGCCCAGCGAAGCTCAGCCCCCACCAACCGAGCGCCTTGTAGATCGGCCTCGCGCAGGTCCGCTTCCTGCAGATCCGCTTCCTTCAGATCAGACTGCGGAAGCTTTGCCTTCCGAAGGCAAGCTCCACGTAGATCGGCACCACGCAATTCGGCATCGGTCAGGGTTTGCCCGCTCAGGTCGGCCCCGACCAGATAAGCGCCCTTAAAGTCCTGTCGTGCGTCCTTGTGCATAGGTTCATCGGGGACGATTGCATCTTGTAGTGAAGAGGCCAGAGCGAGTTGGTGGCTAGCGACCTTGGCCCCCGTCAAGTTGGCCTTGTCCAGGCAGGCCGCGCTCAGATCGGCATGGCGCAAATCAGCCTCGCTCAAATCGGCTCCGTCCAGTTGGGCCCCGCTCAGATCTGCTCCGTAGAGATTGGCTGCGTGGAGGTTGGCCCACTTGAGAATGGCGCCATTCAAGCAAACTGCCTGAAGGCTGACTCGTTGCAGATCGGCGCCCGTAAAGTTTCGGCTCCCGGCTCTGTATTGCTTGATAAGCTGATCCCCGGTCATACGTTTCATCCGTACTGCTCCTTTTCCCCGCTCCTGCATCCACAGCTTCTGGCATTTTCCTCAGAGTCGGCAGCATCCTGCTTTCCTAGAAACAGGCCAGATCCTTCACGAGTTTCCCTCTTGACAAATCAAAAGCCGTTCGCTCCCCTGCCCCTGCAGGAGCTCCGCAACAGTGGAGGACGCGAACGGCTACTCTCAACTAACCTATAGCTGCCTGACCGCCCGCACCGGCCTGGCTGTTTCAAGGAACGCCCAAACACAACAGAGCGTCTTCAGCCCTTATCATAGCTCAGAATGCATAAAAGGTCAAGTCGTATCCTTTCAATAGATGTAT
>JASFHU010000118.1:0-9418 GCA_050123055.1 Anaerolineae bacterium | reverse complement strand
GCTGTTGTAGGTGCCAAGCCACTTGTGGCCGGCCTCATCAATGGTTATGTCGCGGATAGTCACATAGGGAAGTCCATCGGCGAGTTCGAATATCACCCATTCGTCGCCGTCGAGCTTGTCAAAGGGATCGCCCTTGTCGTCCAGCACGTTGAGCCGGCTTCGGGTGCCGACCCACTTGAATCCGGCGTCGTCGATGGCGATGGTGTTGACCCTGTAGTTGGACATGCCGTCCGTTGTGCCATAGTCCTGCCATCTATCACCGTCACCCTTGATCAAGGGCGTGCCGTTATCGTCAAACACGTTCAGAGCCCCAGGTTCATTCTCGGTGTAGGTGCCGATCCATTTGTAGCCCATGGCGTCTATGGCGATGCAGTGGACGTAATTGGTCCCCGTCAGTCCGCTGTCCGCGGTGCTGTAAGACTGCCACTGGTCGCCCGCTTTTTCGAACGGTGTACCGCCATGGTCCAGCACAACGACGCCTCCCGCGGTCCCAAACCATACCAGGCGCGATCCCTCGGTGACGATGGCCTGCACACCGTTGATCAAGGGTTGGTCGTTGGTGTCAAAGTGAACGTACGCGTCATCGGACTTGTCAAAGGGCGTGCCGCCGTCATCGAGCACACTAACTCCCCGCCAATGCGCTATCCACTTGAGACCGTCCCCGTCAATCGCCAGAGCTCTGACGTTGTTGCCCCCCAAGCCATCGCCATAGGCAAAGCCCTGCCAGACATCGTCCGCCTTGTCCAGTGGGCTGCCGCCATCGTCCAGAACCACCACGCCCTCGTAGGAGGCGAACCATTTCAAACCGCTTCCATCGACCGCCATTGCCCGGACGGGGTGCTCCAGCGGGCCATGGTCCCCCGGCATGTGGGTGATCCATTCTTCGCCACCCGCGGGCGCCCGGATCTCCAGATGGAGGTTGGCGCCACTGTCAGGCACGCCGGTGCCGGTGATTGTCGCTGTGGCGTTGATCGGATCCCCGCTGGCGTAGACCGGTTGGTCTGTCTGGGCTTCCAGCGAGGCGCTCACACCACTCACGTTCAGGGGCACAGCCACCGGCGTGGACGTGGCCGTCTGCGTGTTGGTCATCGGTCCACGCAGGTAGTAGAGGCCGGACACAGCCCCGGCCGGCACGGTAAAGGTGACATTAGCACTTTCTCCCACCCCGAGGTTGGCGATGGCGCCCTGGACGCTCTCAACCGAGTTGCCGGCCCTTAGTGTCCAGTCGTAGGTGGTGCCGGCCTCCGACCCGCCCACGTTGGTCACCGTCACAGTGTGCACCTCGCCCGCGGTTGCCCCCGGCGGGCTGGAGAGCGTCAACTGCGAGGGCGGCACCGAGAAGGTGGAGGCCCACTGCTTCTGGTTGCCTGAGGCCAGTCCCAGGGTCACCGTGAAGGGATGGCTGCCCGCCGTCAGGGTTGGGGGCAGCGGCACAGAGTGGGTGTCGGTGGACACCTGCCCGGGTGCCATCAAGCCCAGGGCGTGGGACTGGGCGTAGGCCGCGACCGGCACCTCCAGTAGGACGTCGAGATCCTCCTGGAAGCGACCACTGTTCTTGATGCGCACATCCAGGCCCATCGTCTGCCCGGACGAGTACTGGCGCTGGTCCTGCCTCAACTCCACGACGTTGCCAAAGGGGATCTCCCGGAGGCCCTGCCGAGCCCGGCTGTTAGCCCAGGCCCGATAGCTGAGCCGGTAGGTGCCGAACTTCTCGTCAAAGGCCACGGGGAAGGTCAGAGTAACCGTCTCCCCGGCCGCCACGTCGAGCCCCTGGCTATCGCTCCAGATCTGGGAACCGGCTGGATCGTGTAGGGCAACGTCCATGGTCCCGCCGCTGGCCGCTCCAAGCCCGTAGTTCTCTATGCGGAACGCCACCGGATTCTCCGAGTTGGGCTGAAAGTAGGCGGGCTCAAGCGGCGTGATCGCCAGCTCGGGATAGGGCACCTCAAAGCGCGCGCTCTCTTTGGCGCCCCTGGCCCCTTTGTGGAATGTCTCTGCCACAACCTGGTAAAAGCCCCGGAGCGCGGTGCCGGGCAGGGTGTAGGAGGCAGTCATCGTCGCCGATCCTTCGCCCTCCAGGGCGCTGGCGCTCTCTGTCTCATAGACCGGGACCTGTTGGGGATCCAAGATCTGGATCCTGGAATCGAGGACGTAGGGAGCGCTCTCCAGGTTTTGCACGGTGACGGTCACAGCCACCGTGTCGCCCGGTTGGTACAGCTCCCCGTCGGTCTGAACGTCGAGGCGCACGGCAGGCGACACGTGCCAGACCTTAAAGTGGGCATTGTCCCGGTAGGCCCCCGCCTCGTAGAGCTTGGAAAACAACCGGTCGGTGGTGTAGATGGTCGGCGTGTAGACATAGGTGGCTTCATCGTTGGGATTGACGAACAGATCGTGTTGCAGGTTGTGGAACTCACCGTAGGCTGGATCGGCCAATTCCCATGTGTGGTGGGGCAGTCCATAGCGGATCTGGACCGTGCGTGGCGCGTCGGTGTGGTTAAGGACGTGGAAGGTGAACTCGGCTTCCGTGCCGCTGAGGTAGTGTTCACTTGGCGCGGTGATCCACATAGAGAGCGGGCGATTCGGCCCGGTAATGGGGCTGGGGTCGCTGACCATCAGGCGACGGCCCACGCTCTGCTCCTGCACGACGGCGCCATCGGCGTCGCGCAGGACATACTCCACCCACCAGATGCCCAGTTGAGCTGGGTCGGGCAGTGTCCAGGTGAGGGAGGGGGTGGCCGAGCCACCGGCCGGTAGATCCAGGTCGACATTCTGGGAGAAAGCCACGCTGCGGTTCGGTCGAATCAGCAAAAGATCGAGCGACGCCCCGGCCTGCGCGGTGCCGTTGTGCACATTGACCGGCAGATCGACCGCATCGCCGGGACTCAACTCGGGCAGGACCTCCTCAGGGTCAAAGGCCCAGCTCAGCATATCGCGAACCAGGGTAAGGGCATCCCGGCTGGCCTGAAAGTTGGTCGTCCCCCAATCGTCATAGACGGTGGTCGCCAGCACATAGCCGCCGGTATCCGCAGCGGGATAGCGGTACAAGACCAGCCCCGGCTGGCCGTTCTTCATCCGGTTCAGCAGCTCGGTCGTCCCGCCGGGCACCGTGGCAAAGTAACCGTCCACGTGCACGTCGAGGGTAGGAACCGCAAAGCCCGACACAACCGGGTGATAGTTGGAGATATAGAACGCCGTCTCGAAACAGCTATTATCCTCCCGCCAGCCATAGCCGCCCAGCCGCTCGCCGCCGGCCGGCGCCGGCAGGATGCCGAAATCGGCCCCCTGTTGCTGGGCAAAGCTGATGATCGTCCCGCCCTGTTCGACATAGGCCTCGAGTTGGGCCTTGAAGGAATCCAGGTTCTCCAGGCCGTTCAGCCCGCCCGAGGGGATGACCAGTACCGGCAGCCGCCGGGCCAGTTCGGGGCTGAAGGTCAGGCCCACCGGCTCGTACCGCTCGCCGGCCCGGTTGATCAGCTTCCCCGTGGAGCGCGCATAGCCCCGCCATAGCAGGCCGATGTAGCCCTGCTCGCGGGCCACGGGGGTCACCGAGGACTGGAGCTGGGCCGAGGCGGCCGAGGCGTTCTCGTCGGGGTGGTCGTAGCCAGGGCCCCAGGGCGGCAGGCCGGGGAAGGGCGGGTCCCACGGCGGCGGCGGGTCACAGGGCGGCGACTCGCAGGGCGGCGGGTCGCAGTCCGGCGCATCACAGGGGCCGTCGCAGCAGGTGAAGCAACACTCCGTTTCACCCTCCTCATCCGAGCCACAGTCAGGACCGACCCGGCAGCAGCCGGTGTCGCCGTCGCACTTGTCATCATCGTCGTCGTCATCCTCATCCTCTTCCTTCTTGTCGCACCAGAGGACGCTGCGCTTGCAATACTCGCCCTTGGCCGCGCTGAATCCGGCGCCGACTTTGGCCGTCACGTCAGCGCCTTGGTTGCCCCGGCTGCTCGCCGCGGCCGACGCACTCAAGCCACCCGCTCCCAGGCCCACTTTGGTGTACGACTCGCCATCTTCCGTATTGATCTCAAAGCCAGCTGAAACCTCCAGTGAACCGATGCTGACACTGCCTCCTACCTCGGCCGTGAACTTGGACATCGCGAGCTGGCTGCCCTTCTTTGGTCCGGTGAACGCTTTCAGACCGGTCTCGAACGAGGCATGGGCCTGCGCGCCAAGGCTGCAGCACGATTCCCTGATGCGACACTGCTCGCCGGTCGCCACATTCATGACTGTGCCCGACCAGACCTTGCAGCCGAACAGGAAACCGGCCGCAATGCCAGTCCCCTGACCCACCCAGACATCCTCGCCGGTGGGGTCGATCAGCGTGGTGGGGTTGTTCAGCGCATAGGCGTAACGGTTCGGATCGCGAGCCGCCTCGGCGGTGTCCTCGCTCAGGAAGCGGCCGGTCCCCGGATCGTAGATGCGGGCCCGGTAGTCGTACAGCTCGCCGAGGCCCAGGTGCTGCCGGCCGGTGAACCGGAAGGGGTTGTCGACCCCGGAACGAGCCAGCGGCTGGCCCGCGCCGTCCACCACCTCCGTCCGGCCAAAGGGCGAGTAGCGGTAGCCCTCCACCAGGTTGCCGCTGCCGTCGCTCAGCCCCACAACGCTGCCCAGGCCGTCGGCGTGATAGGTGTAGCGCTGGCCATCACGCTCCAGGCTCAGCCAGTCGTCCATGTCGCCGCTGGTGTAACGGGCTACCGTCTGGCCCGTAGCGTCCAGCTCCATGAGCAGGTTCGGACCATCGTAGACATAGTAGGTCACTGTCCCATCGGGGTCGGTGCGGCTCAGCCGGCGGCCGTTGGGGTACAGGTCAAAGGCTGTACTCTCGGTACCCGAGATGACGGCCGCCAGGCGGTGGCGCGAGTCAAAGGTGTAGCTGATGGTCCCACTGGCGCCCACTATGTTGTTCAGGTTGCCCTGCTTGTCCCACAGGTAGGTTGCACTGCCGTCGCTCTGCAAGCGGCCCGCCGCGTTGAAGGTGTAGGCCGTCGCATCGCCGTCTACCTCCATCTGGGTCCGATGCCCGGCCAGGTCATAAGCGTAGGCGATGGACGTGCCGTCGGAGTAGCTGGCGCCGACCAGGCGCGAGCGCGCATCGTAGCTATAGGTCACCTGGCGGCCATCGCCCCGCGTCTCCGAGGTCCGGTTGCCCAGGTCGTCGTAGGTATAGGTGAAGCTCTCCAACACCTCGCCGCCCGCCTGGTGGTGGACCATCGACAGCAACTGGCTGGCGTCGTCATACTGATAGACCACGTAGGTGCCGTTGCCCAGATCCTTGCGGGTCAGGCGGCCCGCGCCGTCCCAGGTGTAGGTCACCACTTCGTTCGCGGGATTGGTGATGGTCCGGATCCGCCCCCGGTCGTCGTAGGTATAGGTCGTCACTCCGCCGTCGGGATCGGTCATCGACGCCCGCGAGCCATCGGCATAGTAAGTGTAGCCGACAGTCTTGCTGATGCCCAGCCCCGGTAGGATCGTGGTCACCGAGGTAGTTTCGTCGGCGTCGTTGTAGGCGTAGCGCATAATGGCCTGGGTGCTGGTGATGGCCACAACGTTGCCCGCGGTGTCATAGGCGTAGGTCTCACTGTCCTCGGCATGGTCCGCGGCTGTCAACTGGCCGGCGGCATCATAGTCATAGGTCGAGACGTGCCCGTCGGCGTCCTGGCGGTGACGCAACTGCCCCACGGCATCATAGTCGAAGGTCGTCGTGTGGCCGGTGGGATCGGTCTCGCTGGTGAAGCGATTGAGCCCGTCGTAGCCATAGCTCACATCACGGCCGTGCGCATCGGTCACTGCGATGTTGCTACCCACCCCGTCGTAAGCGTAGGTAATACCCCCGCCGATCTCGTCGCTGATGCCCAACAGCCGGTTGAGGCTGTCGAATCGATAGCTGCGGATCCCGCCTGCCGGGTTGGTGACCTGGGTCGGGTTGCCGCCTGCGTTGTAGACAAAGCTCGTCACCCGGCTGAGGGGGTCGGTGACGGAGGTCACCCGCCCGGCAGCATCATAGCCATAGGCCGTGCTGTGGCTGTTGTCGTCCGTGACGGACAGCATCCGGCCGATGGCATCGTAGGAGAAGGTCATCACCGCCCCGGTGGCGTCGGTGATCACCGAGTTGTTGCCGAACTGGTCGTAGCCAAAGTACGTGGTCCGGCTCATCGGATCGGTCATCGACACCATGTGCCAGCCCCGGGCGTCGTACTCGCTGGTGGTCACTCGGTTGCCCGGCTCGGCCCAACGCACCAGGTTGCCGCGGCTATCGTACTCCCAGGTCGTTTCCCGGCCCAGCGGGTCGGTGAAGCTTGTCATCTCGTTGAACGCAGGATGGTACTCCATGGTCACGGTACGGTTCAAAGGGTCGGTGATGCTAGTGACGTTGGCCCTGTCGTCCCAGGTGTAGCGCGTGATCCGTCCGGCCTCGTCGGTGACGCGCACCGGGTTGTCGTCGTCATCCCAGGCGATGGTGCGCGACAGCCCGTCGTTGCGCTCCAGCTCGGTCAGCCGCCCCCGCGTGTCATAGTGGTAGACGGTACGCTGGCTGTCAGCGCCGCTGACCAGGTCGACCACCGTCGTCTTGCGCATCTCCTCGTCATAGGCAAAGGTACGCGCCGACAGAGCGGTAACCACGCTGGCCACCTTGCCGTCGCTGTTGTAGGCGATGCGCACCACATTCCCGTTGGCGTCGCGCAGCTCTACCATCCGGTGATCCCCATCGTAGATGTAGGTCGTCGTCTGACCTAGCGCGTCAAGGACCGAGGTCAGGTTGCCGGCCGCGTCGTGGGTATAGTGCACTGTCCGTGCCGGGGTGACGTTGGCGTCGGCGACCTGGGTCAGGTAGCCGTTGGCATCATAGGTGAGCGTGATCTGCCGCCCATACGGGTCGCGGATGGCGGTCAGTTTGTTTGCCGTATTGTAGACCAGAGTCAAGGCCTGGCCGTTGGAGGCTTCGATGCGGCTTACACGCTGGTGGCGGGGGCTGTCAAAGTAGTAGACCAGGTTAGCGCAGGTCGTCAGCACGTACTGGCCGGGCCGGGGCGAGGTCAACTTGTCGGTCACCCCTTTGGGCGCCCTGAAACCGCCCCCCTCCACCGGCTCAAAGCGCACGCTGGCCCCACCACTCCAAAAAAGGGTCACTCCTCCATTTTCCTCGGCCCGGTAGTAGACGTCGTGGGGGAACCGCCAGCCGTGCAAGCGCATCATGCCCCCGATCTGAGCGTCCTGGCTGTTGTAGCTCAGGTAGACGTCCAGGGGTAGAACACAATCGCCGCAAGCGAAGGGCAGGTCGGTCTGGATGTAGGAGAGATTGCCGTTAAAGACGTTGACCTGAACACCCAGGGGGCCAGCCGAGCTTACCTGCCCCTTCCCACTGGGCGAGCCCTGGGCCACAGCCGCCTGGGGGGATAACCAGGCCCAAAGCCCCAATAACAGGCCAAGTACAAACAACAACACGGTGGCGCGTGCGATCCGGAGGTTCCGGTGAGTCCGGGGGGTCCGATCATACCGAGTGTGCATCCTTGCTCCTCCCTCTTCCGTCGGTGGGTCGATGGCTGTAACCCAGCTCCTTCGCTGAGCTGCTGAGGCTCAAGCCGGTTGAGGGTGGCGCAGCGGTTCGTCCGTTGGGCACAGGCACACCCAACGGCGCGTGGTCGGCGATGATGTGCGGCTTTGTTTAGACCTCGCTTCGAGGAGAGTTTACCACAGAAACGTCAGCCCGGCAAGTACCCCGCCCAACCCCTTAAGGAGCACCATAAACAAACCTGACAGGTTTTCCGAAACCTGTCAGGTTTTTGTAAAGTCAGTTAAGGATTTGATGCTAGTGACAGCGCAAGGCCGCCGGTCAAAACCAGCGGCCTTGCTTCGAGGGCCTAGATGCGGCCTGCATTGGCGACGCAGCGAGGGCCGCATCCAGGCTCGCCCTGAGAACCGGGTGCCCCCTACCCGATCCTATGGGCCGTTCCCACCACCAGAGCTTCCTCCGCTTGAGCTAGAGCTTCCTCCACTTGAGCTGGAGCCTGCTCCACTTGAGCTGGAGCCTGCTCCACTTGAGCTGGAGCCTGCTCCACCTTCGCCCGAGCTGCCCCCCTGGGTATCTCCACCACCCTCGCCACCCGACGGAGGAGGATCAGAGGGCGCCGGCTCTCCTCCATTACCCCCACCGGGTTGCTCCGGCTGTGGACCATTCTGATTCTGGTTCTGATTTTGATTCTGTTCCCCTTCCGGCTCGCAGTTGCCATCTGGACACTCCGGATTTCCGCCAGGCTCTCCAGGGCCGGGTTGTTCAGGCTGTGGACCATTCTGATTCTGATTCTGGTTTTGGTTCTGGTTCTGGTCACCTTCCGGCTCACAGTTGCCATCTGGACACTCGGGATTGCCGCCGGGCTCGCCGGGGCCGGGCTGGTCAGGCTGCGGACCATGCTTGTGCTGGTCCCCCGTTGGCTCACAGTCGCCCTCGGGGCAGTCGGGGTTGCTGCCAGGCCCTCCCGGACCGGGCTGGTCAGGCCCCGGGCCGTATTGGTTCTGGTCACCCGCCGGTTCGCAGTTGCCCTCAGGGCAGTCAGGGTTGCCGCCGGGCTCGCCAGGGCCGGGCCTTTCAGGCTGCGGACCATGCTTGTGCTGGTCCCCCGCCGGCTCACAATCACCATCGGGACAGTCGGGGTTGCCGCCGGGCTCTCCTGGGCCAGGCCTTTCAGGCTGCGGACCATGCTTGTGCTGGTCCCCCGCCGGCTCACAATCACCATCGGGACAGTCAGGGTTGCCGCCGGGCTCTCCAGGACCGGGTTGTTCAGGTCTAGGGCCATATTGGTTCTGGTCCCCTTCCGGCTCACAGTTGCCATCCGGGCAGTCAGGGTTGCCGCCGGGCTCTCCCGGTCCCGCTCCCTCAGACTGCGGGCCGTTAGCATGCTGCCAGCGGAACGCATCCCCGTCCTGCAAGCCTTCCCGGACCTGCTGGCGGGCCTGTTCCAGCGCCTGGCGCGCCCGCCGCAGGGGCTCCTCCACCGGCTCTCCAGCCTGGACCCGGGCCTGTTCCAGCGCCCGTTCCTGATCCTGGGCCATCTCCCGAAGCTGCTCCAGGGCCTGCGCCATCTCCTCGTCCCCCAGCCCCGCGGCCAGTTGGAGCGCCAGGTTGAGGTGCTGCCGCAGCCGGAGCTGCACCGCCTCGTCGGGCGCCTCGCCGCCCTGGGCCATCCGGATCATCTCCTGCACCCGGACACGGGCCAGGTCCGTATGCACCGCGGCCTGCCCGGCTGGGTCCGAGGTCGCGCTCAGGCGCGCCTGCTCCATGGCCATCTTGGCCGCGTAGAGGGGCGAGTCGGGCAGACTGTTGGCTGTCGCCGCAGCCGCCCCGCCCGCCGATCCCACCACCAAACTCAGAATCACCATCGCCTTCAGAAGTACCACCATGCTCCATTGCTCCTTTCGTGGCTCG
>JASFHU010000117.1:0-9425 GCA_050123055.1 Anaerolineae bacterium | reverse complement strand
TGGCGCGGGCGGCGATCAACATCTCGGGCACAAACATCTCGCCCTCTTCGAACAGCCGCCCCACCTCGGCCATGGCCGCGATGCAGCCATTGTTCAGGATCTCGCCGGCCGGCGTATCGGCATTCAGCGCGGCCTGAACCTGGGATACCGTTGTTTCGGCATCGCCTTCCAGAACAGCTTGATAGACAGCTTCGACAGTCATGTTACTTCCTCCTTGTTGTGTATTATTCTGCATTCTTAACCCTTTGTCGCGCCAGACGTCAACCCCTCCATCAATTGGCGTTGCACCAGAGCGACAAAGATCACCGCCGGTATCAACATCAGAACGGACATGGCCGTCATGCCCCGCCAGTCCGAAACAAACTGTCCAGTAAACTCGAACAGGGCAGGTGGAAACGTACGCGAGGCCGGCGTGCGGGTGATCACGTTGGCCAGAGCGAATTCGTTCCACGAGGTGAGAAAAGCAAAGATGCCCGCGGCTGCCGCCCCTGGAAGTGCGAGCGGCAGGTCGATCCGCAGAAAAGCCGTCCAGGCCGAGCAGCCATCGATGCGGGCTGCCTCGTCCAGCTCTTGGGGAATGGCCCGGAAAAAGCCATCCATGAGCCAGGCCGTAAAGGGGATATTGAGTGCCACGTATGCAATGATCATCCCCCCCACGGTGTCAGACAATCCAGTCCGGGCATACATGATGAACAGCGGCAGGCTCAAGGCAATGCCCGGAATGGCGCGAGCCAGCATGAACCCCAGGAAGAGGGCGTTTTTGCCCTTGAACCGGAACCGTGAGAACACATAGCCGGCCAGCGTGCCGAACACCAGGGCAAACAGAGTGCTGACCAGGGCGATGACGATCGAGTTCCGAGCATAGTCCGCGACAGGGATCGAGCCGCCCAACCCAAAGGCCCCTTCTGGCGTCGGCATGCCAAACAGAATCTTGTAGGAGTCGAAGGAGAATCCTGAGGGAATCCACACCGGTGGATACGCATTGATCTCGGAGCGGATCCGGATTGAGGTCAGGACTATCCACAGCGCCGGGATGAAAAAGATGAGCAGGATCACCCACAACAAGATGTCGTTCAGGGTATTCTTCCACCGGTCCCGGCGGAAGCGCCTTTTGCCAACATGGCGTGAACTCATTCGCCCATACCTCCTGCCCACCGGCTCTTCATCACGTTGCGGAAGAACATGTAAGTGAACACAAAGCTGAGGATCACCGTGATGTAGGACATGGCCGAGCCAAGTCCGAACTGCTTACCCGAGAATGCCAGGCGGTTCACATAGGTCCAGATCAGCTCGGTGCGGTTCCCCGGCCCGCCGCCGGTCATGATGCTGACGATGTCATAGGCCCGCGCCACGTCCAGAGAGCGGATAGCCATGGCCGTATAGATGAAGGGCATCAGCATCGGCAGGGTCAGGTGCCGGAACTTTTGCCAGCCCGAGGCACCATCGACATCTGCAGCCTCGAACGGTTCCTGGGGAAGCGACAGGATGCCTGCCTCCAGGATGATCACCATAAAGGGCGTGCTCATCCAGATCTCGGCGATCAGGATGGCGAGAAAGCCCAGGGGCACGTCGATCAGCCAGGGGATAAAGTGGGCTTCACCGGTGATGGTGTAGAGAATGTTGTTCACCAGCCCCACCTGGGCGTTAAAGAACCACTTGAACTGAAAGCCGACCAGGATGGGTGCAAACATCATCGGCATCATCATCAGCGTTCGGGCCAAGCTCTGCCCACGAATGGCACGAGCCATCAAGTGGGCGATCCCGAGTCCGATCAGGAATTCGATATTGACGGCCAGACTGATGAACAGAACTGTGCGCCAAAAGACCTTCCAGAACATCGGGTCATTGAACAGCAAGTTGATATAGTTCTGCAAGCCGACGAAGTCAAAATCTCTCGGTGATGTCAGGTTAAAGTCGGTGAAGCTGAGGTACAGCGAATAGACCATCGGAAAGCCGATGACCAGCAGGATGATGACAATGCCAGGCAGCAGAAGGGCGATGGGCAGGTGTCGTTCTGTGAACTGAATACCTGGCCTCTTCTTGCCTGCGGTATCCTGGCTGAGTGATTGTACAGTCATAGTGGATCTTCCCCGGTGACAGGTTGGTACCCTGGTTGGGCAGTCTCAGGCCCGCCCAACCAGGGGCTCCCATTCAACTATAGACTCGATAGGCTCCCTCGAAAGCGCCCTCGATCCTGATTTCCAGCCATTTCACTGTGCTTTCATCGACAAGATCGTAGTAAGGTCCTGTCAGGTCTGCGACTCGACAGTGTTCCCTAGTAGCCAGCGTCCTTCATCATCGCTGCTACCTTTTCAGCGGCCTCGTCGAGACCTGCCTGCGCCTCCGTATCGCCCAGGATGATCTGTTGCAGGATGGGGAAAAGAATGTTGGACATGGGAATCCACTCGGCGATCAGCGGTGGAGTCTTAAAGTCTTCTTGCGCCTGCATGAGCGCCAGCTCGAGCCGCTTCTTGGCCAGCGGATCTTCGGAGCCCTCGGCTTCGGCGATGATCTTGTCCCAGACACTCTGGCGCGAGACCAAGATGCCCAGACCCGCCTCTAACTCGTTGCCCTCCACACCGGTCAGGTGCTTGATCAGGTCGGCGGCAGCCTCTTTCTCTTTGGCCGCCTTGGGGATGGAGAAGCCGTGGTGGCCGGCCCAGCCGCTGTGGATGCCGCCGTCTCCCTTGGGCTGGCGGGCCAGGTCGAACTTGCCCGCAACCTGGCTGGCTTCTGGATCCTGGAAATAGCCGTACCAGCCGTACCACTCGGTATACATGCCGATCAGACCGTTCACCCACTGCTGGGCCACGTCCTCCCAGAGAAAGTTGGTCATGTCGGGCGGCATGGCGCCAGCAGCATACAGCTCGGCAAACATGTTGGCCGCTTTAACCCCGGCCGGGCCATTGAAGGTGGGTTCCCAGTTCTCGTTAAACAACTCGCCACCCTCGGCGGTCTGTACTTCGTAGAACCGACCGGTCAGAGCCTCTTCCTTGCCAGCAAACTGCGTGCCAAAGACACCGGGATTGTTGGCCGTGATGTCGAGAGCCGTCTGCTTGAACTCGTCCCAGGTCTCCGGTGCCTTGTCAACCAAGTCGGTCCGGAAGTGGTTGCACGAGATGTCAAAGTGACGCGGGATCACCCAAAGCTTGCCATCGCGCCGGGCAGCATCTACAAGGCGAGGGATAAAGTCGGAGAGTTCCTCATCGCTGAAGTAGCCGTCCAGTGGCTCCAGCCCATCGGCCTTTACGTACTGCGAGAAGAAACTGCTGTGATCCCAGCAGACGTCATAGTCGACAGTACCGGCGGCAAAGTCCTGGACCAGCCGCTTGTCGGTCTCAAAGCCGTTGCCCTTGAAGACAAATTCGACAGTGGCTCCTGTCTTTTCCTCCCACGAGGGGATGAGTTTGTAGAGTTCGTCATAGTTGGCGCCGCTGATAGCGTGCATGCGAACTGTCTTGCCGTCAAAGGGCTTGCCCACAACCGCCGGCGCTTCAGTCGGCGCGGCGGCCTCTGGCGCCTTGGTCGGCTCTGGTGCCTTGGTGGGTTCCGCCGCCGGCCCGCAAGCCGCCAGCACGGCCGATGCGCCGCCAGCGATCCCGGCTACCCTCAAAAACTCTCTTCGAGATAGCTTTTTCTCTTCAGACATCGATTGCTCCTCCTTTGGTTTTAGCTATTCTGTACATTGTGCTAGACAACGGGTTCCTACTTGGCTACTCTTTGCGGTCACCTCCTTCCGATTGAACTCAACGCCGAAACCAGTGGCAACTCGGACCGTGTTTTGACCTCAGAAGATCCCCTTGACGGTCACCTGGTCCGGGGTAGGGCGTTTGGGACGTGTCATCCCCGAGAGCTTGGCCAACCAGGCATTGACCATCGCTCGCCACATGCGCTCGCCTGCCTCTACACTGGCTTTCCGCGCTTTGCTGTCAGCCGTGGTGCAGTACCAGGGCGCATCCATACCCAGGCGCTCCATGTCGACCAGTTCCGGGCGGGCGGCCATCAGCAGCGAGGTCTCGTATAACCCCGCGTGATCGGCCATGACCACGCCTTCGTCGGCGGCCATGGGCAATACCGACGGCCAGATCTGGATCCGCTCGAACACGTGATCTGTCGGCGGCAGGGGAGCCTTGCCCCACCAGGCATCCCCGCGCTCGGCGTGGGTCTGTTCAAAGGTAACCTCGGCGGCCGCCTGGCGGATGGCCAGCGACTCTGGCCCCTCCATCTGCTGGTGGTGCACGCCAATGATAATCCACTTGAAGCCCATCGCCCAAAAACTGGCCAGTACATCCTTGACATGACGCCCAAACCACTCGGTTGAGACATCGACGGTGCCCTGTCCGGGGCCGGTGACGGCGTAGCCGGTCGGCCCGTACCAGAAGGCTGGAGCGACGACACATTTCGCCCGCTCAGCGACCCTGGCCAGCAGTTCCTCGACGATGATGGTATCCAGCCCCAGGGCCATATGCGGCCCGTGGTACTCGATGCAACCGGTGGGCACCAGAAGGGGCCAGCCCTCGTCAATCGCCAGTCTAAACTGATGCGGCAGCAAATGTTGGAGTCTCACTCCCTACCCCTGGCTCGCTATTGCTGTGTTCACCCCAGATCCGGGATGTCGTACTCGCCCAGGTCGAGCGGGTACTGGCCGTACTCGCGGACCAGATTGACCACGTACTCGTACTTTTGCCCGGATACATTGCTGGGCACCGAATGGTCCGATTGGAAGATCATGCCGCCGCCTTTGGCTGCGTTCAGCTTGCGCAGCACGATGGCTTTCAGTTCCTCCTCTTCCTTGTGCGCCCAGTCGATGACGTCCATGTTTCCGCAGAAGGCGATCTGGTGGCCGTACTTGCGGCGCAGATCCACCACGTCCAGGCCAGCCTTGGCCTCCAAGGGGTTATAGGCATCGATGCCGACCTCGATGAAATCCTCAAAGATGCGTTTGACGTTGCCGCAGCCGTGATAGATCACCGGCAGGCCATGCTCGTGGCAGACGTCGACCATGGCTTTGAGGCCGGGTTTGTAGTACTCGCGCCAATAGTCCGGCGAAAAGAACACGTCCTTGCGGTAGGCAACGTCACCCCAGATGACTATGCCATCGATCAGGCCGTCGGAGGCCCTGATCTGTGCTTTGAGTAGCTCCAGCGCCCACTCGTTGGTCCGCTGGATGAAGTGTCCCATGCGCTCGGGGTACATGGCGATCCACAGCAAAAAGTTCTCTGGGCCGATGATACGCGTCATGTACTCGTTGGCTTCGCACTGGCTGCCATAGACCGGAAAGTTGGGGTGCAGAGACTTGACCGTATCGATCCAGGGCGGCAGGTCCCGGGCATAGCCGTCGCCGACGCCGCCGATCTGGTTGTCGCCGCCGCTGAAATATCGGCGATCTTCCCATGGATCGTCGAATTCGAAGGCGTCCACCTTGTCAATGCTATCCGTTTCAAAGCCGACGAACTCGGGCATGGGGTCGGCAAACTTTTTCCGCAACACCGCTTCAAACCCGGTGCGAACCACGACCTCTTCATCCGTTTCCCGGATGACCTCAAAGTCCTTGATGTGGGGGTCCATGTTGGGCACGGTGACGATCCAGTCCAGGTTGTAATAGCTGTAGACGTCGGTATCGGGCGGTAGGTCCAGGTCTTTCCGCCACCGTTCCAGAAAGCTGCCCCAGAAAAAGTCGCTGACCGGAACGCGATCGGGTTCCTCGTGGCGCAGGGCCTTGTTCATTCGATCCAGTTTGGCCAGGCAATTGGCGGTCCGTTCCATCTTCATGCTCCTTCTAGTCTGTGTGGAAAACCTCGTCCATGTTGGCCCACCACTCGCCCTCGGCGCGCGTCTCCAGAGGGGCCTGCATGGGCATCATGATGTCCCACCACTTCTGGGTCAAGGGATCGGCCGCCATCTTGGCCATGTCGCCATCAAAGTCCTGGCCCACGTACTCAAAGTAGGCAAAGAGCAGTCCGTCCTTGTGAAAGATGGAATAGTTCCGGATGTTGCATTCGTAGATCATATCCAGAATGCCCTGCCAGACGTCTGCATGGTACCTGACGTACTCGTCAAAGGTTTCCGGCTTGACGCCAATAACTTGACCAAATCGTTTCATTTCCCTTCCCTCCTTCTCTTCTTTCTAGTATCCCCCGTACTCACGAACGGTGTCGTACAGGGCCAAGACATTCTCGATAGGAGTCTCTGGCAGCAGGTAGTCGTGGCTGGGTGAACAGATATAGCCGCCACCTGGCTTCATAATGTCGAGGACGTGGCGCGTCGCGGCCCGAGCCTGCTCGGGTGTGCCCTCGATGAGTAATTGCGTGTCGACGGCGCCCATGAGCACAATCTTGTCGCCGAAATCGGCCTTGAGATCGGAAGGATCCATGCCCCGGCAGGTGGGCTGGAGCGCCTGCACGCCGTCGAGCCCAGCCTCGATCATGGCCGGGATCAAGGGTGCAAAGCCGCCACAACAGTGCATCAGTACCTTCAGCCCGTAGTCGTGGCCCAGGTCGGCCAACCGTTTGAGATGGGGCACGTAGAACCGGCGAAAAAGCCCTTCACCAATCAGAGGGCCGGTCTGACCGCCAAAGTCATTGCCGATGAAAAAGATGTCGATCACGTCGGCAGCGGCGTCAAAGATGCGTCGGCTGACCTCAAAGTAGTAGTCCACGATATGCGTGAGCAGCGCGTCAACCAATTCGGGGTTGTCGTACATCTTGTAGCTCAAGCCCGCAAAGGTTAGTAGGTCCAGGGCGTCATGCCAGAAAGGGGACCAGTCGCCGCCCAGAATGGTGTACTGACCGTTGTATTGCAGTACCTCATCGCGGATGAGCGAGACGTCCATCCAGGCCGGGTCGGGCCAGGCGTAGTCGTGGATCTCTTGCACGGTTAAGGCTTTTGCGAGTGGCCGGTTTAGGGGCATGCCGTAGCCGTACCCGTGGCGCTCCACGCCAAAGGGCGTGCGGTAGGTTGCGTCAGGGTAGTTCAAGTTTTCGGTCGGGCTGAACTCGGCCGGCCCGGCATAGCGGGCGAACACGCGACGAAAATCGTCTCCGATGTGCACAGACAGGCTTTCGTCATCAGCCAATCCCAGATGCTCTTGCATCATGGCCCGAAATTCTGGCGAGGCACCCATCCAGGCCGGTACGTGGTCTGGCTCTTCGTAGTTAAAGGCCGTGATGACTCGTTCTTTGGATGTCATGGTCATTGGAACACTCCTTCACCTCTTGGCTTCAAGATCTGCAAAAACCGTTGGGTCTGGTGACTCGGTGGGCTCGCGGCAACTACTCAAGTGCTGGCCCCCTGCTCTCGGGAGCGTTCAGTAGCGAAACTCGTTAGCGATCTCGACGTAGGTCCTGATGTTCTCAGGGTCGCCCTCGAAAAAGTGGTCGGACGCGGCCATAATGTACCCGCCGCCGGGACCTGCTTGCTCCCAGCACATCTCGATCTGCCTGCGTATGGTCTCTGGTGTGCCGCGCTCGAACCCCTGTTGCTGGTCGAATCCGCCGATCAGGCACATCGAGTCGCCAAGCACTTCCTTGATCTGGGCCAGGTCTGCGTCTCCACCCATCTCCGGAGGCGTCAATGTCTCTGTGGCATCACAGCCGGTCTGTTTGACCAGGTCAAGTTGGGCCATCATCTTGCCGCAGGTGTGGTAAGCAGTCTTGATGCCGATCTCGCGCAGCGCGGCTGTCGTTTGCTGGTCGTAGGGCAGGCCGAACTCTTCGAAGATCTGGGGTGAGATGACGGACATGGAACCATCGCCTCCACCATTCTCCAGCATATCGATCCGCGCTCCTTGAAGGCTCTCGATAAACCTGAGCTTGTAGTCCAGAATGATGCCCAGGAACTCGTGAACCCAGGCCGGATCGTCAAAAGTCTCCATGATCAGTTTCTGAGTACCGTAATAGTTGCATGCGTCTTGCCAGCATCCACCCTGGTGGTTAAAGATGCCGGCCCGCAGGATGCCCATGTCGCCCATCTGTTCAAAGATTTCGTTGATGGTCTTGATGTCCGGTCGCGGGAGCGGCATGTACTTGCGTATCCAGTGGATCTGTTCCTTTTCTTTGATAGGGTACTCGGTGACCCAGGCCATCTTGTCGTTTCTTTCCATGGTCTTGGTCAGCGTCCCTTCGGGGGTCTCGATGGTGAACTTGTAGATTCTGGAGACGCGGTCATCTTTGGTAATGCGGTAATCTACCTTCCAATTGGGACCTGGAACCAGGTCGCCGGTAAAGTACATGGCCGATACGACCGGCTCATCCAGCCAGGCGAAGTAAAAAATCTGGGCATCCATGTCAAAATGGCGATAGATTTCGAATTGGTCTGCGCCATGCATATACTTCTCGTTCCAATAGTCCATCCAGCCGTGGATCGTGGCCGGCAGCCGGTCTGGCTTGCCACCCTCCAGCGCCGTCAGCATTCTTTCTCGATGATTCATGGAAGACTCTCCTATACTTGTGAACTCGATGACACTGGCTACCCGGCCGGCTCAGGCGACGAGACCCAAGGTTGCATAGCGACCGTACTTGTGCACAGCTTCAGTCATGGCTACCAGGTTGGCCGGTGGGATGCCGTCTGAGACCCTTCCAGAAGAACTGAGTACATAGCCACCCCCCGGGGCCAGCCTGATGCAGTGCTCCCGTACTCTTTCCTGGATCCGGTCCCTGGTGCCCCGGGCCAGGAGGGCGGTGGGCACGTTGCCCACGATGGCCAGTTTGCCTTTCCAGCGCTCCCGTACCTCAAAGATGTCGTTGAACCTCGGATCCACCGGGTGGACGCCATCGAAACCCAGGTCACGGAGGATCGGCAAGATCTGGCTTACCTTGCCGCCGGTGTGCATCAGCAGCAGCTTGCCGTGCTCCTTGGCGGGCGAGATCAGGCGGGCCATCCGGGGCTGGAAGAGCCTCATGAATATATCGGTGGGGAACATCAGACCGGCGTGGTGGGCGATGTTGTCATAGATCATGACCAGGGCCAGGTCGCTGCCAAAGCGGTCGCAGACGACGCGCATGACCTTCTCCTGGTTCTCCAGGATGGTATCCATCCACTGCTCGAGGAGCGCTTGCCCTCTGTGGAAACGATGAGGTGCATGCATGAGGCCTGTGGCCAACATGGCCGTGTCAAAAAAGGAGCTAAAGCTGGCAATGACGCCAACGCTGGTGCCCTGGGCGGCGCGCAGGTAACGTTCCAGGTAGCTGAGTTGTTCGGTCAGGGATGGTGGGGGCTCCAGGTCATCCGGATCGGCGCTTCCAGGTCGCCAGAAAAAGCTGCAGGGCACAGCATCCATGCCCAGGCGCAGGGCGAATTCGACCTGGTCTTCGGGTGAGATGGGCTGTGCGCCGAGCCTGGCACCAGCGGGGTCGCGGTCCAGCTCGTGTTCCAGCACGTACTCATAAACCGCCTTGCTGGTTACCTCGAACTCGATATGGGGTACC
>JASFHU010000116.1:0-9427 GCA_050123055.1 Anaerolineae bacterium | reverse complement strand
CCCTTGCCCGTCTATGATGTAAGCACCGGTGAGGACCTGGAGACGCCGGTCAACCTGGACAACACGCTACTCCAGGTCATGTTCCCCGACCTGGAGATCTCCCTCGGGCAGGTCCCGCCGCCACCCTCTAGGAGCAGTCCGGAGCAGGTGGAGGCGCACTGGCAGGCGGTCCTGGAAGACCTGTCTCGCAATCTGAATGATCAGGATGGGTCTGCGCGCCACGGAGCCATGGCGTTGGACATCGCCACCGGCGCCCGCAAAGAGGGGCGCTTCATGTACACCGACGGCCAGGTGGGCCGCCAGGTGGCTGACACCTTTGAGAAGGTCATGGCCTATGGCGGCCTGCTGGCATCCCCTTGCCTACGACCACCACAGCTCATCGAGAACGTGCGCATCCTGGTCGTGCCCGAGGGAGAGATGGGCACCGGAGATTGCGCCGGCAAGATGAGCGCTGAGCTTGCCCGAGTCTTTGGCAAGGATGGTAGCCAGGCCGGACAGTTCCGGTTGGGCATCCGGCTTGACGAAGATACAGTGGTGGTAGGCAAAGGCACCCTCAAGCAGATGGACTGGCTTGATCCCTCGGCTCCGCTCGGGACAGGCGTGGACGAGCAGGGGAAGGGCTACGACCTGATCCTGCCCGACTCCTCCTTCAAAGGCAACATGCCAGCCTACGGCGAGCACACGCTGGACATCTACCTGGGCTTTGTGGCCTGGTCCCAGGAGCGCCGCACCAGGCTCAGCTACCAGGCCCTACAGTGGTTCGACCCCGACCTGGTGGAGCAGTGCATCTTCCCCCGCGCCGACGCTCAGATCCCAGTACTCCTGGAGGCGATGAAGACCAGCGAGGGCGCCCGGCAGTTCCTCAAGATCCAACGCGAGGATCGCGTGGCTGAGGTACGCGAGACCGAGCGCGGCGAACTCGAAGCGGAAGATGCCCGTGAACCTGCCGTGTTGGAGGAGGTCCTGGCCGCGGACGTGACCGGCGAGCTGATCGACCACCCCTACGTCCAGAGCGGCCTGCGCCGTCGCCTCCGCCAGGCCTGGCACGACCTGGCCGTGGGTGGTGGCGTCAAGGTGCCCTCCTTCACTGGGCTGCCCGACTCATTCCGGGGCGCGGTGGACTGGCTGCCGGAAGGGATCGTCGTCTGCCCTGACCTGCCCGCTGGCGAGGTGCTGGCTACCCGCTACCCCATCCGTACCCGCCACGACGTCCAGATCTGGCGCAACGTCCGAAGCTGGACGGAGCTGGAGAAGCTCGGTTTCCAGACTGCAAGCGAGACGGAGCAGGGTCGGATCCTCAGCTTCTTTCTCTACGCCCGCAGGCATAACGGTGCGGTATTCATGAGCCACGCCACGGCCAAGCGCGTGGGCGGTGACTTTGACGGCGACGTCTTCCAGCTTATGCCCGTGACGCGCTACAGGCCGCTGGACCAGATCGACAGGCCCAACCGCGATTGGTCCGACCTGGCGCCACTGGCCGACCAGGTACGCCGTGAGGGCTGGGGCCAGGAGACCACGACGCCCAAGGTCAAGCGCCGCCTGGCGACCCACGTCGCCCCTGAGAGGCTGCAGGACGTCACCGAGGGCAATCGCAAGTGGCTGGCCTCGGCGGCCATCCATCAGGGCGGCCATCGCGAGCCGTTCCTGGTCGAATGGGGGCACCACCTCGATGCGCAACACCTCGGCAACAAGGGGGAGATAGCTCAAACGTTGAGTGAGATCGCCCAGGATCCCACGCGCAGCCTGGATGAAGCGGTCGAGATCGCCGAAGTCCACGGCTTTGACGCCTATGCCTGGGCCCGCAACCGTGAGGGTGACCTCTATGCTCTGGCCAAGGCCTACAACCGGGAGCAGGTAGCCCGTCAGGCACTGAAGAACATGGACTCCTACCTGGGGCAGATCGTCTACACGGTGGCCCGGGTGAATGCCTCGGAGAGGTTCACGCCAACGGAGCGGGAACAGGTCATCAACCGGCTGGCCGAGGAGCTACAGGCCGAAGTAGACAAGTTCAAGTACGACACGGCTGCCGACATGGAATACGTGAACGCCGTCCGCGAGCGGGTCGGCAGGGAACTGGTCTGGCTGGACGTGCACAAGGACCCGGACGTTTTCTCCAGAGAGACCGTCCTCTCCCCCGGCAGCGACCCCGTCTCCCGACTTTGGAATCACGTCACCGGCCAATTCCGCG
Organism: Anaerolineae bacterium; assembly: GCA_050123055.1. GTDB lineage: Bacteria > Chloroflexota > Anaerolineae > JAAYZQ01 > JAAYZQ01 > JASFHU01. The sequence goes on along the minus strand of JASFHU010000116.1, from coordinate 7,239 downwards.
CCTGGGAGCGGGCGCCTCAGCCGCCGAAGCACTTTCAGGGGATGTTACCCACCGAGTTCACGAGAGAGCAATATGCCGAAGCCAGGCGACGGGTCAGGATCTACAACCGCTCCATCGCCCGAGCCATCCAGACGGATGATGAAAAAGCGCTGGTCAGTGCTATCCAGGAGCTAGAAGGGTGGAGCGAAGGGATCGGCGAAAGCCGCCACACCTGGGCCCAAGCCGTGTGGCACGCTGCCCACGAGACCCAGCGCGTCGGGGCCACCGCCTCAGCAGCGTTCCATGCCTTCCGGCCCGAACTACTGGCTCAAATGGCAGCACCCAGGCCGCGACCCATGTCTGAGGTGGTCATCCTCGGGGCTCAACACGATCACAACCTGGGGCAAGGAGCAATCGCGTACGACCAACCACGAACGGTACGCATCCAGGTCCTTCTGGAAGACTACACCGACACGTACGGGCGTACCGAACGACGTCTGGCCGCCTATGAGCTAGCTGACAACAACCGACCAGCCCAGCGTCTCGGCTACCTACCCAAGGATGCACCGCGCCGGGTCGGAAACTACCTGGCCACCCTTCAGCGGCCAGCGGGCAAGAAGCGGATTCAGGGCACCCTCAGCCTGCTCAAGTCTGCATCTCCACACCCGGAAGACCCGAAGGACGCCGATGCCTGACAGTACCAATTCAACGTTCTGTGAATTGACTTGCTACTTGAATGACATTCATCAACCTAGTGCCATCGCTCTGGAACTGGCCACTCCAGAGGGATTGGTACAGAGCAGGCTCGACTTTGTGGTGCACGCTGCCCTACGTGTCGCCGCACGTCACGAGAATGCAGATATCGAGCTCCTGGATCTCATTCAGGAGGGCAACATCGCTCTGCTGAAGGCCGTCAAGGATTGGACGGGTGGCCGATCGAGGGCTCGAAACTACCAGGCATTCGTCTCCCACCGAGTCTATCGGGCGCTCGAACGCTGTATCGCCAGTGAAGAGCAGCAGAGTGGCAAACTGTGCTCGCTCGAGGAGCATTGGGACGACCTGTGTGAGGTGGAGGCACCTGACGAACTCGACTTGGTGGATCACATGATCTATCGCGAGCATCAGGGAGTCATGGAGGCAATTCTGGGCTCGTTGGAACGGAAGCAGAAGCAGGTGGTTGCCCTGCGATTCGGAATCCTGGATGGCCGGGAAAAGACCTACAAGGAGATCGGCGAGGCGATGGGTTTCACCGGCAGTCGGGCATTCCAACTCCTGCAAGCGGCACAGAAGCGCTTGCGCCATCCCATTCATTCCCGAAAGCTGAGGGATTTCCACCAGGATCTGAGCGCGTGGGGAAAGGGATAGGCACGAAGGCAGCCCGACTCCCTGGAGAAGATGATAAGGAAGAAGTGTGACATGAACACCAGTAAGGCAATAGCCAAGACGGACAGATCTTTGGCTGTCTCGAGTGCTCCGAAGACGCCCGAAGACGCTACCAGTCTCACTGAGATCTTTGGACGATTCCTGCGGCTGTACGTCGCGGAGGGTGACGCCAGCCCGGCAACGATCCGGACCTATCACGCCCAAGCGGCCCAGTTTGTGGCCTGGTGCCAGCAACAAGGTGTCTCTCCTTCCACGGCAACGGAGAATGACATCATCGCTTACCGCAAGTATCTGGTGGAAACCGGCTACAAGCCGACGACCATTGCACTCAAGTTGGCGGTCGTGCGACGCCTGTACGAGGCAATCCAATGGCGTGGACTCAGGGATGACAATCCCGCGGCTGGAGTGAAGTCGCCGAGAGACAGGACTGCCCGCGATGAGCGGGTGAAGTACTTGCCTCTGGATGGACTGAAACTGCTGTTGGCCGCTCCCCAAGGAGATGGGCCATTGCCTCGCAGGAACCGCGCCATACTGGCCCTGATGGGTGTGCACGGTCTGAGGGTGTCAGAAGTTGCTGGTCTGAAGCTCGATGACCTGGACTTGAATGAGGGTGTGGTAACGGTGCTGGGCAAGGGCCGAAAAGTGCGTACGGTCTACCTCACCGATCAGACAACTCACGTGCTGGCTGCCTGGCTGGAGGTGCGTGGAAACGTGGCCCTGGATGGAGTCCACGCGCTCTTCGTGGTGGTCGGCCCGAATGGACCCGGAACAGCCATCGGTGCTGGGTGCAGGCCTCTGCACACGGCATCCGCTACTTGGTAGACAAATACCTCGACGAGTTGGGGTTGAAGGCGGAAGGCATATCCTGTCATGCGGTCAGGCACAGCGCTGCAACCTGGTCACGAGCCGGTGGAGCCAGGCTGGATGCCATTGCCGGAATGCTGGGCCACACCAGCGTAACCACCACAGGCGTGTATGCGAAGATAGTAGACAAGATCGCCGAGAATCCGGCCCGGTATCTTGAGGAACTGATGGGGCTCAGCTAGACAAAACGCGCAATACCGGCGGTCACCATCTAACGGACTGGAGCTGAGCCGCCAGGCGGTATAAGCATGCCACGCTCACTCAGTATCTCGATCGCAGACCCAACCTAGTATCCCAAACCCTCATGAAAGCCTGGTCGACTCCAGCGATTTGTTGGGCTGCCACCAAGAGTTTGGTTGACAATCCTCACAGCATTCTCTACACCATCCTCGGCGCGGATTGTCTCCCCCAATTCAGCGGTGCGTTTGCGTATCGACTCATCTGTGACCGCGACACTTATCGCATGGGCCAATCTCTCGGCAGTCAGACGTTTGCGCGGGATTGGGGCTGGACCAGCGCCCAAAGCCTTGACCCGCCGCCCCCAAAAAGGCTGATCATCAGCAACGGGGATGATAATGCTCGGTACGCCCGCCCGCAACCCTGCTCCCGTCGTGCCCGCGCCGCCGTGATGCGCTACTGCGGCCATGCGGGGGAAGAGCCAGTCGTGGGGAACAGCCTCGGTCACAAACACCTCGTCGGACAAGCCTGACTGACTCAACCCTCCCCAGCCGGTCGCGATCACCCCCCGTTGCCCCGATTGTCTCAACGCATCTAGCACGATGCAGCTTGCCTTTTCTGGATCGCGAGACGTCATACTGCCAAAACCGACGTATACGGGCGGTGGCCCCGACTCGAGGAAATCGACGAGGTCATGGGGCGGCTGCCAATCTGGAGGGTGGTCGAGGAACCAGTAGCCGGTCACGTGGGCGTGTTCGCTCCAGTCAGGGGGCCTGGGGACAACGGCAGGACTGTAGCAGTAAAGCATGGGCACTGGCTGCCCACGTAACTGTGTGTAAGGCCAGCGGTGGAGTTGTATGGGTGGCAGATTCAACCGCGGGGCCCAACAGGCCGAATATCTCTCCCTTCTTCAAAACTGATGCCATTCACGCTACGACGTCGCCGAACGTTTTGCGAAAGTCTCGCACTTTGATTAGCGGAGTTTCCGCAGTGTGTTCCCTCCAGGTGCCTATTCCCTCAACTTTGTGTCCACTTCCAGAGCGATGGCCCCCAGTAGGAGGTCGCACCTGAAAGGATGCGACCTCCTACTGCTTGGGTCATTCCGTCCAGGAGATGGCCCGCTCCGAGACGGCCGAGTACTCGATGGGCAGGTCGTCCAGGGCTGTGTCGAACATCGGCCTGGGGTTGGCGCCGTTGGCGTCCATGATCCAGATCTCCCACTTGCCTGTCCGGTCGGTGAGAAAGGCCAGGTGCTGCCCGTCGGGCGACCAGGCAGGGGCGGCGCTGTTGCCCACCTCGCCGTTAGGTTTCTTGGGCGTGGTCGTCAGCCGCCTGGGATTCTGCCCGTCGTCATCGACCACGTATACCTCCCAGTGGTCGTGCTGCCGCCGGGTAAAGGCCACCTGCTCGCCATCGGGCGACCAGACGGGCCCGGTGTCCTGACCGTGATGGGTGATCTGGTGGGAAGTGTTACTTTCCAGGTACTGGACCACCAGCCCCTGCTCGCCGTCGTACACCACGCGCTCCCCATCCGGGGACCAGTCGGGCGACAGGCTGACCTGCGCCCCGCCCGGCTCGCGGAAGCTGCCGTCGGCGGGCTCCACGATGCCCAGCTTCCAGTGGGGCTTGGCCGGGAAGGTGAAGCAGAAGCCAAAGAAGCAGCGGTCCACTGCATTTTCCCGGCCGCCCTTCTGGTGGGTGAACAGGATCTCCTGTCCGTCGGGCGACCAGGAGGGCCAGCGGGCCGAGCTCCAGTCAAAGACCCGGCGTTCCCCTGTGCCGTCGGCATTGACCACCCACACGCCGCGTGGATCGCGCCAGCGGGTAAAGGCGATCTGCTCGCCGCCGGGCGACCAGACGGGGTCCACCCCGTCGGTGATGCGCTGCAGGTTGCTGCCGTCGGCGTTCACGGTGTAAAAGTCGCCGCCTATGGTCGTCTGGAAGACCAGCTTGCCCGTGGGCTCGCTGTTGGCCAGCTTCGGCTGGGCCCCGGTGGTGGGTGAAGTCTGGGCCGGCGCAGCGGTTTTGGCTGCTTCTGCAGCCGCCTTTGTGCCCGGATCCAGGACCCCATCGCCACTCACTTCCAACTGATAGTTGCTCGTCCCGGCGGGGTTGCCCTGGTGCTCCACGGCCACATAGTAGGTGCCGGGCGTGGTAAAGCTCCCCGACCAAACCAGTGCCGTGCCGGCCGCAAGATCGGTCGAGCCGCGGCCAATGGGTTCGGCCTCCAGCCCCAGACCCCAGCGCCGGATCCCTTCCGGCGTCCACAGGGCAAAGGTCGCGCTGCCTTCCGGCACGGCTTCCAGGCGGACCTGGATCTGCGAACCATTGCCCTGGTAGTCAAAGGCGTACCAGTGGCTGTCTCCCGGGGGCAGGGGTTGCCAGTCGCCGGTGACTGCCACCGCGTCGCCGGGACCTGTGCCCGCCACCGGGGCCGCAGAGGCGGCCGCCGGCAGGAGGCTGGCAGCCAGTAGGGCAGCCAGGGCCAATAGGGTGGCCCAGGTGGTGATTTTTTGTTTAGGCATTCTATCGTTCCTTTCGTTTCTTATCAGGACTGGCAGTCTTTCTTGAGACTGCCAGTCCTTTCCTTTGTCCATGAGTGACAGTCCGAAGAAGGACCGCCACTCATGATAGGTTATTCGTAGCGCAGGGCCTCGATGGGGCGCAGGCTGGCGGCACGCATGGCCGGGTAGGTGCCGAATACCAGGCCGATGACGCTGGCCACACCGGCGGCCAGGGCCATGGTCTGGGCCGTCACCTGGGTCGTCAGGTCGGGCGTCAGGTTGGAGATGAGGTTGGCGCCAGTGATGCCCAGGCCGATGCCCAGCAGGCCACCCAGGAGGCTCAACACGATGGCCTCCAGCAGAAACTGGACCAGGATGTCGCGCTTGGTGGCGCCCACCGCCTTGCGGATGCCCACTTCGCGCGTCCGCTCGGTGACCGAGACGAGCATGATGTTCATGATGCCGATGCCTCCCACCAAGAGGCTGATGCCGGCGATGGCGCCCAAAAAGATGGTCAGGATGCCCGTGATCTGGTTGGCGATGTCCAGCACCGCCTGCTGGCTGATGACCTGGAAATCGTCGGCGTCGCCCGCGGCCAGGTCGTGGCGCTCGCGGAGGATGGCCGTCATCTGTTCCGTAGCGGCCTCGACCTGGTTTTCGTCGGCGGCGCTGACATAGATGGCCGCCAAAGGGCGCTCGCCCGACAGCGTGCGCTGGGGGAAGAAGCGCGTCTGGGCCGTGGTCAGCGGCACATAGATGGTGTCGTCGTCGTTGCCAAAGCCGCCCTGCTCCTCGACCACTCCGACCACCTCAAACCGCACGCCGTCGATGGTGATGGTCTGGCCCACGGGATAGTCGCCTTCGTCGAATAGGTCGCGGTAGGCGCCCCAGCCCAGCACGGCGACCTTGGCCTGTTCGTCCAAGTCGGCGGCGGTCAAAAAGCCACCCATCGACAGGTCCAGGCTGCGGATCTCGTCATAGTCGCCGTTGGTGCCGCTGACGGTCAGGGTGGCGTCCTCGTCGCCGTGCGATACCCGCAGTTGGCCCTGCATGGCCGGGGCTACGGCCACCAAGGCCGGCGCATTGAATGGATCGGCCAGGGCCTCGGCGTCGGCCGTGGTGACAAAGGCCGGTGCCGCCGAGTCGTCGGGCTGGTCGGCGGTGACAAAGATGAGATTGGCGCCCAGCCCCTGGATCTCGCCCGTGATCGACGCCTCGACGCCCTCGCCGACCGACATTAGGGCCACCACCGAAGCCACGCCGATGATGATGCCCAGCATGGTCAGGGCAGCGCGCATTTTGTTGGTCGTCAGGCCGTTGGTGGCCGTGCGCAAGCTTTCAATGATACTCATTGGTTACTTCCCCCCTTTCCTGCGAAAACCGTTCCCGTTCGAAGGCTCGTCCCTTTCGATCAAACCGTCGCGGATATGGATGGTCCGGCGGCTGTACTCGGCGATCTCGGGGTCGTGGGTGACAAAGATGATGGTGATGCCCTGCTCGTTGAGCTGGCCAAAGATGTCCAGGACCTCTTCGCCCGATTTGCTGTCCAGGTTGCCCGTCGGCTCGTCGGCCATGATGATGCTCGGCTCGGTGACCAGCGCCCGGGCGATGGCCACCCGCTGCTGCTGCCCGCCCGACAGCTCGTCGGGCTTGTGGTCCATCCGGTCGCCCAGGCCCACGGCCTCCAGCGCCTCCTCGGCCCGCCTGTGGCGCTCGCGGGCGCTGACCCCGGCGTACATCAGGGGCAGCTCCACCTGGCGCTGGGCCGAGGTACGGGGCAGCAGGTTGAACTGCTGGAAGACAAAGCCGATTTCCTTGTTGCGAACGTGGGCCAATTGAGTGTCGCTCAGTTGGCTCACGTCCTGGTCGTGGAGGTAGTAGTTGCCCTCGCTGGGCGAGTCCAGGCAGCCCAGCAGGTTCATCAACGTCGACTTGCCTGAACCGGACGGCCCCATGATGGTCAGAAAGTCACCCTCTTCAATCTGGAGGGAGACGCCCCGCAAGGCGTGGACTTCGATTTCTCCCATTTCGTAGACTTTGGTTACGTTGTTGATCTCTATCATTGTTTTCCCTCTTGCCCGTTCTCTGGCGCCGCGGCATTCCTATGCCGCCCGGTGCGCCAGAGAACGGCTTCTACTCGTTTGGCTACCTCTACTGGCCGCCCGGACCGAAGGGCATTCCGCCCCCGCCACCCATTCCAGAGCTCTGTCCTTCCTGTCCCTGTTCGGGAACCTGCGGCAACACCAGCACGTCGCCTTCTGCCAGACCCTCCAGGATCTGGGTGTGGCTTTCGTCCCGGAGACCGATCTGCACTTCCAGGCGCTCGGCCGTG
>JASFHU010000115.1:0-9459 GCA_050123055.1 Anaerolineae bacterium | reverse complement strand
TACTTTCTATTCTTTGTAGCATTGAGGTTTGGCCCTTCAATTGCCGGATTAGGGATGTCGTTCACCGAGTGGACGATCGTCGGCTCCCCCAAATTCGTTGGGCTAGCCAATTTTCAAGATATGCTCACCGATCAACGTTTTCTGACAGCACTGAAGAATACGGTCTTTTTTGTAGCTGTAACCGTACCGGCCTTGATTGTGCTCAGTTTGCTAATCGCCGTATTCCTGAACCAGGCCCGAAGAGGCCGGAGCCTGGGGCGCGTGGCGGTTTTCACGCCGTATGTGCTCATGTCAACTGTTGTCGGCGTAATTTGGACCTGGCTGTTGGAGAAGGATTTTGGCCTGATAAATGTCTATTTGGGCAAGCTTGGTATTGCCGGCCCGCCCTGGCTGGTTGATCCTGATTACGCGATGTTTGGCATCATTATCACTACAGTCTGGTGGACCGTTGGCTTTAACACGGTTCTTTTCCTGGCCGGGTTACAGGACATTCCAGAAGAATACTATGAAGCCGCCCAGATTGATGGGGCAAACAAAGCGCAGGTATTCTTTTTGATCACTATACCCCTTCTCTCCCCGACGATGTTCATGGTGATCTTGCTTTCGATTATCAATTCTTTTCAGGTTTTTGATCAGGTATACGTGATGACTTCTGGCGGGCCGGGCATGGCTACTTTGACGCTGGTGCAATATATATACACCACCGCCTTCCAGTTCAGAAAAATGGGGTATGGCGCAGCTGTTGCCAGCGTATTATTTGCCATTTTGATTATATTTGCGCTGCTGCAAATCCGTCTATATCGGCGGGGCGTAAGAGGAGTGGACGGATGAAACTTCGAGTAAGATGGGGACGAATCTTCTGGTATATAGTTCTTGTCGCTCTCCTGGTGTTTTCTCTGGCGCCAATTGTATGGATGCTGTCAACTTCTTTCAAGCCCGAGGCGCAGATAGGAACCACTGAAATCCGCTGGATTCCCAAGACCTTCACGCTTGAAAACTACCAGCGGGTTGTCGACCAATTTGATATCTTTGGTTGGCTACTCAACAGTATTGTGGTGGCCCTGGCAGCAACAGTGCTGGTGCTTATTCTAGACTCGCTGGCCGGTTACGCCCTGGCGCGCATGGAATTTGCCGGGCGCGGCCTCATGTTTATCCTCGTTATCTCTATGCTTTTTGTGCCCATTCAAATCACAGTGGTGCCGTTGTTCCTTATATTCTCGAAGGTGAATCTTACCGACACGTTTCCGGCCCTCATCCTTCCGATTGGGGCGAATGTTACCGGGGTCTTTATCATGCGGCAATTCTTCATGAGCATTCCTGCTGAATTGGAAGACGCAGCTTATGTTGACGGCGCAGGCCCGTTTAGGATTTGGTGGTCCATCGTCCTGCCGCTGGCGCGTTCGGCTTTAACAGCGGTGGCAATTATCACCTTCTTGTCTGCCTGGAACAGCTTCTTTTGGCCGTTGATCGTTACCCGCACCGATGCGGTTCGTACATTGCCTGTGGGCATCGCTCAATTCATGAGCACCCGGCCAGGCCAGAGCATGAACGCACAAGCTTATGGCATGTCGATGGCGGGCGCCGCAATAGCCGCAGCCCCTCCGATCATATTCTTCTACGTTCTTCAACGCCAATTTATTCATGGGATCACCACGACAGGGATAAAAGGATAATATGAAGGAGAATCCTGTTCGTTTGGCCGTCTGTTTGATTTTGCTTTTGCTATCGGCCATAATAGTCTACGCCGATGTGGCTTATCCCTTGTATACAAAGCCGGGGTTTTCTATGCGCCACTTTAGAACGTTGGCCAGCGAGCGCGGCTTTCCGCCCGCCTATTATCCTCTGCCCAAACCCGAAGGCGCAGACAGAGTTATACCGCTCTGTGTTATATCTGAGTATACGCCCAATGGGCAACCGAATCTGTCCTGGAGTTGTGGTTCTGAGGATATCGGTGATTCAGTTCGCTTTGAATTGTCGGCCTATCACGAACATGAAGGTTGGGTTGAAGGGACCGCTATTCTACTTGATCCGGCGTATTTTGAACTCGTCCCAATTGGGCAAGTTCAAGGAGACGATACCAGGCAGGCAGTTGTTGAATTTCGTCTTGGCAGTGATGAATCCCAAACCATTCTGTTTCACGGCTCCTATAGTGATCAGATCATTCCCCTTGTGGCTATGACGGTATATGAAACGGGGGAAGACGGAGACTTTCAGTTCTACGTTTCCGATAGCAGCGTGCTATCCGCGCCATCCCCTTCGGATGGGGAACTCTCCTTTACAATCGAAACTGAGAATGGTAATGACGATAGCTATCTAGAAGGAGCTGTTTATTTCATCAGGCCCAAGTTTCAAGAAAGAACCTGGATAAATGATCTGGTACGGGTAACGAATGGACAGGAATTTACCCACCCGGAGTCGGGTGCTATTGAAGCCCAAACAGGCTATAACACCCTGATTATCCCAAGCCTTATCTCTTATGTAGCAAATAACGATGAAGACTTTGAAGTTAAGAGTTTTCCAAACCTCTCTGATAACCGGACCTGGTTTCAAATGTCTACCCAGAATGGAAACGATGGAAGCTGGGCGGAGTGGCAGAATATCACTATTCATGTGCCCGAAGACAAAAACGCCCTCTCCGACGAACCTTTCAAATTGCCTCCCCCTGTGACCATTCAACCAACCGAAGAGCAGGCAGCCGCTCCTGAAGAGCAGACAACCGCTCCCGAAGAGCAGGCAGCTGCTCCTATCGAAAAGGGTGAAGATTCCATCGGTCCGTTGCCGTATCTGCTGTTCTTTGGAGCGTTGGTGGTTATTGGCATCATCCTGTTTGTGTTTTTGCGTTATCGACAAGAAAAGAAGTAGAAGTGTTTCGTAAATCCCAGAAGGAAGAGGACAATGGTAAAAACATACAATATTCCAACAGTCTCGTCACCTGAGCCTTTCGGCCCCAACGAAGCCTTACTCATCGCCAGCGGCGACCTGCGCTTATCGGCCAACCAGACCTGTTGGCCTGCCCAGGCAGATATGGAACAACGGGTTGTCTCGGCTTTTGCCGGTGAGGGTGTGGCGGTTACCCGGGCGCATCCCTACGATCCTGAATTCGAGCATGGCTTCATCTGGAATCAGCGCATGGGCATGGATGTGTTCAAATCCATCCCCCACGATGCCCCGGTCATCATCGCCGAAGCGGTTTGGCAGTACAGCTACCATGTTCTGGCCGGCTTGCGCGACCATCGAGGTCCCATCCTGACCGTGGCCAACTGGAGCGGCCAATGGCCGGGGCTGGTCGGGATGTTGAACCTGAATGGCTGTTTGACCAAGATGGGCGTTGAGTATAGCACGATCTGGAGCGAGGATTTCACTGACGATTTCTTTCTGAATGGCATTCGGCAGTGGATTCGTGAAGGCCGTATCATGCACGATAACAGTCACGTCCAGAGGCTGATTCCATCCCAGTTGCCCGCTGCCGAACGGGAGCTTGGCAGTGCCCTGGCTCAGCAGCTCAAGCATGACAAGGCCATCCTGGGCATCTTTGACGAAGGCTGCATGGGCATGTACAATGCGATCATCGAAGACGAACTGCTCAACGTGTGCGGCATCTACAAGGAGCGGCTCAGCCAATCCGCATTGGTGGCCGAGATGCAGACTGTGACTGATGCGGAAGCACAACGGGTGCGGTCCTGGCTGGACGAACGAGGCATGACTTTCGTGACGGGGACGGATGAAGCCACTGATTTGACCGACAGCCAGATTCTGGAGCAGCTCAAGATGTACGTTGCCGCAGTACGCATGGCTCATTTCTTTGGCTGTGATGCCATCGGGATCCAGTACCAACAAGGACTGAAGGATGTGACACCCGCGTCCGACCTGGCCGAAGGGCTGCTGAACAACACCCTGCGCCCACCTGTGTATCATAAAGAGAGCGGCGCGGAGCTGTACGCCGGCCAGCCATTGCCCCATTTCAACGAAGTGGACGAGGGTGCAGCTGTGGATGCCCTGATCACCAACCGTGTTTGGACCGCCATGGGCCTGGATCCGGCGACGACGCTACACGACATCCGCTGGGGGCAGCACTATCAGGGTGCTGGCCTCGACGACTTTGTCTGGGTCTTTGAGATTTCGGGCGCGGCGCCACCATCGCACTTTGTAGATGGGTATGCGGGGGCGGTAAGTGAGCGGCAGCCGCCGATGTACTTCCCAAAGGGTGGTGGCTCACTAAAGGGCGTAAGCAGACCAGGCGAGATTGTTTGGAGCCGGGTATTCATCATGGACGGGATCCTGCACGCCGACGTTGGGCGGGGCACTGTTGTCTCTTTACCGCCGGAGGAGGTCCAATACCGATGGGAGTCCACAACAGAACAGTGGCCGATCATGAGCGCCGTGCTCCACGGTGTTAGCCGCGACCAAATGATGGCTCGCCACAAAGCCAATCATATCCAGGTCGTCTACGCCCCCTCGGCGCAAACTGCTGACAAGGCCCTGGCAGCCAAGGCCGCTATGTTTGCTGCGTTGGGTATCGCCGTCCATCTCTGTGGCGACGTAGGGGTGGCGTGACTATGGGGCAATTGTTGCTGGGCATCGACGTGGGAACCTACAGCAGCAAAGGTGTGCTGGTGCGGCCCGACGGGATCGTGCTGGGGTCACATGTTGTCGAGCACGACATGTCCATTCCCTGCCCGGGCTGGGCCGAGCAGGACGCAGATGCCGTGTGGTGGGGTGACGTGGTCCGGATCTGTCGGGCCCTTTTGAACGGAGCACCCTATTCGGGTGACGATGTGGCTGCCGTAGCCTTGAGCGCGATCGGTCCCTGCCTGCTCCCTTTGGACGCACAAGGCCACCCTCTGCGCCCGGGCATCCTGTACGGTGTGGACACCCGAGCAGGTGCAGAGATCGAGCATCTGACGCAAAAGCTCGGTGAGCAAGCAGTTTATGACTTTTCGGGCATGGCCTTCACCAGCCAGGCGGTTGGGCCCAAGATCCTTTGGCTGCAAAAGCACGAACCAGAGCTGTGGGGCAAGGTCGCTCACATCACAACGGCCAGTAGCTACTTGATCTACCGCCTGACCGGCGAGAAGGTGATTGACCGCCACACGGCTAGTCACTACATGCCATTGATGGACATCCGCTCCCTGGATTGGTCGGATCGCTTTGCGGGAGAAGTGATGGCGCTGGACAAGCTGCCACGCCTCGGATGGAGTGACGAACTGGCCGGAGAGGTAAGCCAGGATGGGGCGCAAGCCACCGGCCTCCGACCTGGCACGCCGGTGGCGGTGGGCGCGGTGGATGCCCTCAGTGAGGCGGTCGGCGTCGGCGTCGTAGAGCCGGGCGACCTCATGATCATGTACGGCAGTACCACATTCTTCATCCTGGTCTTGGACACGCCAACTCCCGACAAACGAATGTGGACCGTGGCCGGTGCCTTCGAGGGGCAGTACAATCTGGCGGCAGGTATGGCCACCACTGGCTCGCTCACACGCTGGTTTCGCGACGAGCTGGCTGCCGACCTGCCTTCTGAGACTGCCTACGCCACCCTCTTTGCCGAGGCGGAGACAGTCGCACCAGGGGCTGAGGGGTTGCTGATATTGCCCTATTTCAGCGGCGAGCGAACACCCATTAACGATACAGAAGCTCGAGGAGTTGTTGCCGGCCTGACCCTGGCTCATGGCCGTCGGCACCTCTTCCGCGCCTTGCTGGAGAGCGTGGCTTATGGCATCCGCCACAATATAGAGACGTTCCACTCTATCGGGGCCGACGTCAAGCGAGTAGTCGCCGTGGGCGGCGGCACCCAGAGCGCCGCCTGGCTGCAAATCGTCTCGGATGTAGCGGGAATTCCACAGATCGTGCCCGCACTGACAATTGGCGCCAGCTATGGCGATGCCTTCTTGGCTGGTATGGCAGCCGGCATCCTGGACCGCTCCGATCTCCATACTTGGGTCAAACCAGGATTCGTGGTTGAGCCAAGTGGGGCCAACAGGGCACTTTACGATCGGTACTATGCCGACTACTTGTGCCTGTACGAACGTACTCGCGACATCGTTCATCGGCTGGGTGGTAGGCTGGCTAGCAGGAGCGGAAGCGAATGAGGTGGCCCTGACCAAAAGTTGGTACTCAGCATCTCGATCCTTCGGACCGTTGAATCCCGTATACACACCACGGAATCCCAATGTCCGATATTGTGGGCTACATTTACTTCTCGATATGCGCGCAGCGTACCACTGACGGTGCGAAAGCACTGCCACCGTGTGTACCTTCCGAATGCACCTGTCACGGAAGATGGTGTCGCTCACAGCCAGTTTAGCACGTTCGAGCGGACACGTGGGGACACGAACGGACACCAACTCGGACACCAAAACGGAAATCATTTACAATAAGTAGTCCAAGTGGACACCAAAACGGACATTATCTACATAAGTTTGGTGTCCATTGGCCAGAAGGGATACACAAGTACACGAGCGGACACCGTTTGTGTGCCCGCTCGTGCTCCATGGTGATCCAGCAAGGATTCAGATCAGTGGAAGGCTTGCCGCAATGGCTTCCAGAGGCCATGCGGCTGGCGAATCAAGTGAAGGCCGCAGAAATCTGGCCCGAGGCAGTTTTGTGGTTTTCGCTGAATCTGGTATGATTCGTCCTACTGGCCTTCAGCCCTGCCAGGGTGGCGACATGGCGTGCGTTCGAGGTCCTTGGGGGCATGTGTCGCCACTTGCCATAATGTCGGAGATAGGGAGGGACCGCTTCAAGCGTTCGAAGCGGTCCTTCTTTGCTGTTGCGGACAAGCGCTGAAATCATTTGATGAAGACAACAAAGAGCTGGATTGAACACCGGATTAGCAGCCAGTTGGCTAGTGCTATCCCCTTGCCAGCATTTCTGCCACTAGATAGCATGGCGACATGCGTGCCCCGAATCACCATGTTGCCACGGCAACCTCAATGGCAGACCGGGGGCGCACAAAGGTTCATAGCGTGGTGTGCGTCTACAGTCCGGCGCGCTCCATCAGGTAGAGAACAAGTATGATCAGGCCGGAGAGGGGAACAATGACGACCCAGTCGTTGACCTTCAAGAGCCGCGGCAACGTCAGGTCCCCGAAATCACCCGTTTTCAGGATCCCATACCTCAGCCTCGGATACAGCGCAGCGAACAGGCCCGATCCCACGATGATGCCGATCAGGCCGCCCGTCAGGGCATCAAGATATCCGTTTCCCACAGCAGCGGCGATGGTGCCCGGACAGTAGCCAAGCACGGCAAAGCCCACGCCAAAGATCAAACCGCCGATGGCGTTCTTTCCCCACGAACCCGCTTTTGGCTTGAGCTGAATCCAACCCAGGCTCTTCATCAGATGGATGCCGATCATGCCCGTGACCACCGCCGAAAGCATGATCTTGATAACGGTAAAGTCCTCCAGCAGCAACTGGCCGATGATGACGTCATACTTTGTCACGCCGCCCTTTTGCAGCAGGAAGCCAAAGATGATGCCAAACAGAAATCCCCAGGCCAGTGACGATCGATTTCTCATCCTTACCTCCTCACGCAAACAGGCCGAATAAGATCTGCGCCATCAAGATGCCACCCACGAAGAAACAGATGGCCGAGATCCAGCTGGACACCGCCATCTGCATGGTGCCGCTGATCCCATGCCCGCTGGTGCAGCCGCCAGCCCAACGGGCGCCAAAGCCCAGCAGGATCCCACCTACCAGGGCGGCAAGGACCCGAACCAGCGGGCTCGTCCCAAAGGCCGCCGCCCACCGTGCTGGGACCCACTGGAAGCTAAAGTCGCCGGATAGCAGCGAGGAGACCAGGGCGCCAGCGACCATGCCCGCGACGAGCATCCATTGCCAATCGATAGTCGGCTTGACTTCCTGGTAGTACGGCTTGTCCTCCACTTGCTTGCCGCGGATGAGTTTCTCGATCATGCCGGCCGTGCGGGCAAAGGAGGTGGAGCAGCCGATGGCCTTCTTGGAAACCAGCCAGGTGAGCCAGCTCAGGACACCAATGCCGATTCCGACCGCATAGGGCGACCATTGCACCTCACGCAACCAGTTCATATCCCTACCCTCCTGCTACGCCTCATCGGTCCCCTGCGGAAGCCGAAGGGCATAGAACCGCGAACCGTGCGGGTTCTCACAAACCATGCACTCCTCGGCATAGCCCGCCTGGCTGTAGCCGGTCATGCCGCCCGCCACGTTGTGTACCTCCCTGAACCCATACTGCTTGAGAATGCTGGCGCCCAGGCTCGACCGGTTCCCCGAGCTGCAAATGAGAAAGGTCGGCTTGTCCGGGTCCAGCTCCTTGTAGCGCGTACGCAGGTCCGGGGCGGGGATGTTGACGGCCCCGCCGATGTGACCGTCCTGAAACTCGAGCGGGGCGCGGACATCCACTAGGACCAGGTTCGAAGTGCCCGTGACCCTGTCGTGCAGATCCTCGGCCGAGACGAGATGGATGTCGGCCGTCCGGTAGCCGCCTGTGGCCCAGGACGTCATCCCGCCCTCCAGGTAGCCCACGACTCGGTCCATCCCCACCCGGCGTGCCCACAGGTCAGCGGTCAAGGCGTCTTCATAGCTGTCGGCCACCAGCAGGATATCTTTGTCCGTGGGTAGAACCCAGCCTGCAAAGGTCGGAAAGTTCCCGTTGAGGTCAAGGTGCCATGACCCGGGGATGTGGAGGCTGGCAAAGGCAGTATAGCTCCGCACATCCAACACCTCGACATCCGATTCTGCCACCTGGTCGTGGAACTGCGCGGGTCTCAACCCTTCCAGTTCGGGCAGGTCGGCCAGCAGTGCCGGCCCATGCCGGTTGATCTCGCTACAGCGGCCAAAGTGATCGGGGGCAGGCGGCATCCCTGAGGTCAGAGACTTGACAAAGTCCTCCTTGCCAAGCTGCAGCGCGGCATTGTAGCAGCGCTCGTAGCCGATGGTAGTCCGATACTTGGCGCCCATGGAGCGACCGCAGAGGGAACCCGCGCCATGGGCGGGATACACCTCGCAATGGTCGGTCAGCTTGAACAGCTTTTTGTGCAGGCTATCGTGCAGCTGTCCCGCCAGGTCGGTCGCCATGTCCGGGAAGAGGTCCGGCCGGCCCACATCACCGACGAACAGCACATCCCCCACGAACACGCCAATGGGCGTGTCCCCACGGGCCTGGTCGGTCACGGTGTAGCACACGTGTTCCGGTGTGTGTCCCGGGGTTTCGAGCACCTGCAAGAGCATGTCCTCGATCTCGATGGTATCACCCTCTGCTAGCGGCACATGGTCAAAAGTGCAGTTGGCCGACTTTGGTGCGTAGATCGTGGCCCCGGTCTTCTGGGCGAGGTCCATGTGCCCGGAGACAAAGTCGGCGTGTAGATGGGTCTGCAATATGTGGGTAATCGGCACACCCAGCTCGCGCGCCTGGGTGATGTACAGGCCCACGTCGCGCTGAGGATCGATCACCGCACAGCATCCACTCCCGGCCAGGATATACGAGCTG
>JASFHU010000114.1:0-9485 GCA_050123055.1 Anaerolineae bacterium | reverse complement strand
CGCGTCGGCGTGGGTGTACAGCATGGCGATGCGCTCGCGCAGTGCTGGGGCGCCCGGGGTTTCGGTATAACCCAGGTGCAGGCTTCCGAGCGATTCCCATGGCGTCCCAGCCAGTTGCAGCAGCTCTTCCACCGTCAGCGACTCGCAGTCGGAGGCGCACAGCAGGTAGGGCGCGCTGAACTCGTGGATGGCAAAAAAGCGTTCGGTGAAAAACGGCTTGATCTTCATGCCGCTGGCTCCGTTGGAACATCAATGCCTTTCGCCACCAGCCGCCCGTTCTCCAGGCTGGCGACGAAGACAAAGTCGAACAGGTCGCGCTGCAGGCAGTAGATGGGGTCAGAGGCCGGGTAGTGGGCTTGGTCCCCACGCAGGAACTTTTTGGTACATTCGTGGTCGACCACACGCTGCAGGGCGGCGGCATGGTCGTAGGTCCGGCCGGTGAGCAGATGTTCGATATAGTCGGCGCAGGCCTCGTCGTCGGGCGTGATCTCCCGGCCACCGCTCCCCATCGCCACCAGGGACACAACCGGCGGGGGCGGCCTCATGGCCCGGATGTAACGGGCTATGGCCCCGGCAGTCACATAGCTGCCCAGAAGGATGTCACCGGACCGGCCAGAGCTACCCGCAACGGCGACGGCGCCGGCGACGCCAGCCGAGGTCCGCTGGGCTACCACGCGCCCGGCGAACAGGCCCCGCCCCGCGGCCAGGATGTGGGAGGGCGAGTTGCCCAGGTCAAAACCGGGTACCATCCTGCCGTCAACCTCGCCCACAGCCAGGCAGCCCTCCTCCTCCTTGAGCTTGAGGACCGCTTCTGGCTCGGCCAGGAGGACGATCTTTTCGGCGCCGAGCTGCGTCATAAAGGCGGTACAGGTAAAGGCGCGTAAAACGTCAATGACCACGGCGATGCCCTCGGCCTGTCGGGCGCCCGTCAAGAGGCTCAATCGTGCGATGCGCAATGGGGATCCCATGCTAGATCCGTATCTCCAGGTCCTGTAGCGGGTAGCTGACACAGGCATGGATATAGCCATACTGACGATCCGATTCGCGGAGGCCGGTATGGGCCGGTTGGTAGATCTGGCCGGAGAGCAGCCGCGTGCGGCAGGCGCTGCACTCACCCGCGCGGCAGATGGCCGGCACGACGATGCCGTACCG
This sequence comes from Anaerolineae bacterium, assembly GCA_050123055.1. Lineage (GTDB taxonomy): Bacteria > Chloroflexota > Anaerolineae > JAAYZQ01 > JAAYZQ01 > JASFHU01. The sequence continues at coordinate 8,333 of JASFHU010000114.1, read as the reverse complement.
CTCCAGCGAGTTCAGGAGTGGCTCTCCGGCCGCGACGCGGATCTCTTTCCGGTCCTCCAGGGTTGGGTCCTCAACTTGTACGCTGAACATGGTACCGGGAGCGACGTCCTGTGGCCAGCCGACTTCCTGTGTCACGTCGTCGGGCGGGCCATAGAGCTCCCGCTTGATCTTGTGACGTGGCACGTCCAACTCGGTCAGTGCGGCCAGGCAGTAGTCATACATCACGTTAGGGCCGCAGATATAAAAGGTCTTGCCCTGGACATCGCCGACCTGCTGGCGGATCAGGTCGGCGCTGAGAAAACCGGTCAGGCCACCGTAGCCTGGCGGCGGCTCAGAGATGACCGGCGAATAGCGGAATGAGAGATGGTTGGCAGCCAAGTCGGCCAGCTCCTGGCCATAGATCACGTCATCGGGGCTTCGACTGCCGTACAGCAGGTTCATCTGCAAGGGTGGGGCAGTCCCCTCTCCAGCGAACGCCTCGCGCACGATACTCATAAAGGGCGTGATGCCGCTACCCCCGGCTAGAAAGACCAGGTCGTCGCCGTCTATCAGGGGCTCGTGGTAGAAACTGCCGCTGGGTCCGGTGGTCTCCAGCTCGTCGCCCACCTGCACCTCGTTGAGGAGGTAGGGCGCCACAAAGCCGTCCACCTTGTCCCGTACCGTCAAGTCCAGGTGGTCGGCGCCCGGCGGCGAGGCGATGCTGTAGGGCCGGCTGGTCAGAACGCCATCCACATCCACAGCGAGGTTGATGTACTGCCCGGGCCGGAAAGGTGGCAACGGCCCGTCGATGCGCTCAAAGCGAAGAGTTTTGGCCGTGGGCGTCTCGTGCCAGATCTCGGTCACGCGCAGTCGCATTCGCTTGGGGTGAAGGCGGTCAGCTAGCTGCTGGACGGTGTCCGTGGCCGCGGCGTAATCTGCGCCCTGGCCCGGCTGGCGGAGGGCCTTGCGACTCCGTGACACGCGCAGGTACTCGCGAAGGTCCTGTAGCAAGTAACCGATCTCCATGCTACGCTCCCTCCTGCCCCTGTCGGGCGCGCTGCATCCCTTTGGCCTTGTACGAGATGGACCGGCCAGCCCTCAGCCCCGACATCATGGTGGGCTCAAAGCCACCGCCGGGCTGGGTCCAGGCGCCGGCAAAGTACAACCGGTCGAGCGGTCCCTTGTAGTCCATGCGCCATACCATGTTGTCCCGCGGCGGCTGGCTGAAACCGTAGATGCTGCCGCCCGTGGCGCCTGCGTAGCGCATGTTGGTCAGCGGCGTGGAAACTTCGACCACCTCTGCCTGCGCGCGCAGGCCCGGCGCAACCTGCTCCGCCATCTCGATCATCGCGTCCGCAATGCGGTTCTTTGTATCGACATACTCTGCTGGCGGCACCTGAACCCATGGTTCGCCGTAGGCGAGCGCCGTCAGGACCACGATAGAAGTTCCCGGCGGCGAGATGTCGGGATAGACGGCGTTGTAGCAGGTGACGGCGATCGCCTCGGGCGGCGCGATGAGCTTGAGCCGCTCATAGTGCCGCCCAAAGTCATAGTCGGCATTGATAAAGATCTCGTGCTCGGTGAGGCCCAACTGCTCCAGGGGGCAGGTCAGGCCCAGGTAGACGTTCAGCGTCGAGGCGGCTACCTCGCTGGATTGGAGACGCGTGAAAAAGCCGGCCGGTACCTCATCCGGGCCAATCATATCCCGGCAGGTGGTGATCGGGTCGGCGTTGGATACGATCCAGTCGGCCTGGATCTCGTCGCCCGCCTCGGTGATCACACCGCTGGCCCGGCCGTTCGAGGTGGTGATCCGCTCCACGCCGCAGTTCATGCGCACCTCGCCTCCCAGCTCTTCAAACCTGGATAGGAATCCGCTGGACAGGGCCTGCGAGCGACCCTTGGGGAATGCAGCCCCGCGCCTGACATAGGCTGCCAGTGTGCTGGCCATGAACACAAACGAGATCTCAGCCGGCGGCATACCCACGTAGCCCCAGTACTGCGAGAGCACCGCCCGGGCGGCTGGATCCTTGACGTCGCGGTCCAGGACCTGGCCCCAGGTGGTGGGCAGATAGCGGACAAAGTGAGGGAAGCGGAAGGGGATCGTTGCCGGGTGGATTTTGCGGCGCTGTCTGAGGAACCTGGCCTGGTCGCGCCCAAAGTCGAAAACGCGCTGCATGAAGCGCCGGATACCCTGCGCCTCGTGGGGGAACGTCTCGACCAGCTTACCCTCAAAGGCCTCCCGGCCTACCGGCAGGGTGACGTCCAGGTCGGGAAAGACGGCCCGGTAGAGGTTGTCCACGTGCAGAAACTCGACCCTGTCGGTCATGCCCAAGTGTTCCAGAGCTCGGTAGACGTTCCCCCGTCGCTCCGGCGGGCCGATACCCGATAGTTCGTGCAGGGCGACCTCGAATTCGAAGCGGCCACGGACAAAGCTGGTGGCATAGCCGCCCGGAACGTTGTGCCGTTCCAGGAGCAACACCCCCAGTCCCTCGTGGGCCAACATCGTCGCCGCGGCCAGCCCGCCCAACCCTGCACCGATGACGATGGCGTCGTACTCTTTGCTCATCAGGATCTATCTCTCCTGTCGTGCTTACTATTCACCGTGCCGATGTATCCTCGTAGCCAGTCTCTCGATCCCATTCACGCGCACCAGGAATGGAGCCTGTTGCCATTCGTTCCGCGATGAAGGCTTTTTCTCGCTCCCAGGCATCCAGGTCTCGAACACCAGCAGGTACGGCAGACATTTACCGGTCAATGGCCTGGCGAATGAGTTCTTCTTCGGAAAGCCCGCCCTTTTGCGCCAGGCGTTTGAGAACCGCATCCTGCCGGGGTTCGTCATACAGTTGTTTGCGGATCATTTGCGTTTCACGCTTTCAGTTTCTACGCCCCCAGCTCCTCCTCACGCAGCTCTCGGCGCAGGACCTTGCCGATCATCGACTTGGGCAGGTCGTCGCGAAACTCGATGATCCGCGGCACACGGTAGGCGGCCATCTGATCCTGACAGAACGCGATGATCTCTTTCTCCGTGGCGCTCTCGCCCTCTTTGAGGACGATGAAGGCTTTGACCGTCTCGCCCCGGTACTCGTGCGGCACGCCGATCACCGCCGCCTCTTTGACTGCCGGGTGCTCAAAGAGCACGGCCTCGACGTCGGCAGGGTAGATGTTGTAGCCACCGGCGATGATCATATCCTTCTTGCGGTCGGCGATGTGAAAGTAGCCATCTTTGTCCATGTAGCCGATGTCGCCGCTGTAGAACCATCCCGGCTGGCCATCGGGTCCGACACGCAGCGCGTTGGCTGTTTCGGTTGGCAGGTTCCAGTAGCCTTTCATGACCTGGGGCCCCTTGATAATGATCTCGCCTATCTCCCCGACCGGCAGTTCCTCGCTGCCAGTCTCGGTATCCACGATCTTGACGTCGGTGTCGGGCACGGGCACACCGAGGGAGTGAGCCCGGGGGCTGTCGATCGGGTCCACGGTCGCGGCCGGACTCGTCTCGGTCAGACCATAGGCCTCTATCATCCGGCCACCGGTGACGGTCTCGAACTGCTGTTGTACCTCCGGTGGCAGGGGGGCGGCGGCGCTGACGGCAAAGCGGACCGACGTCAGGTCGTATTGGTCTCGGTCTGGAAAGTTGAGAAAGCCAACGAACATGGTCGGCACCCCGCAATAGTAGGTAACACGGTGTGTCTCGACCGCCTTGAGCACGTGTGCCATGTCGCGGGGATTGGGAATCTGGACCATCGCCATGGCGCTGGCGACGCAGGTATTCATGCCCGCCGTCAGTCCATAGACGTGAAAGTAGGGCATGACGGCCAGCATAACGTCTTCGGCCTCCTTGGTCCGTGCCCAGATGTTGAGCAGGGCGGCATTGGAGACCAGGTTCCGGTGGGTGAGCTGTGCGCCCTTGGGTCCCCCGGTCGTGCCGCCGGTATAGATCAGCGTCGAGACCCCTTCTGGGTCGATCTCCGCGGGTGCTGGCTTGGCCTCTGCATCCCGCAGGACATCCTGGAACCAATGGGTATCCGCATCACCCGAGATGTCCACCCCATGACCTTCCTTCCTTTCCTTGGCCAGGGTGAACAGGAGCTTGAGAATGCCGGGGAAGTACTCCTTGATGTTTGTGACGATCACGCGCTTGAGGCTGGTGTTGCTGCGGATCCCCTTGACGCGCTCGTACAACTGGCTCATCACCACAAAGGTCTCCGCCCCCGAGTCGTTCACCAGGTGCTCGATCTCGCGGGCCACGTACAGCGGGTTGCAGCAGACCACGATGCCGCCGATGCGCCAGGTAGCGTAGGCGGCGATCACAAACTGGGGACAGTTGGGCAGCATGATGGCCACCCGGTCGCCCTCTCCGACTCCCAGCTTCTGCAGGCCAGCCGCGAAGCGATCCACCGCGTCGTCGAGCTGGCCATAGGTAAGCTTGGCGTCCATAAGACGCGATCCAACCATCGCACCAAAGATGGTCGCCGTGCTATCCGGATGCTTGGCCGCTGTGTCGGCCAACAGTTGGGCCAGCGGGATGCGAGGGTAGTCGATCTTCGCCGGCACGCCTTCGTCATAGTGTTTCAGCCAGGGCTTTTCCATGATCTTTCCTCCTTCGCTTCATCTGGGGTGGACCTGCAGAACCAGATCCGCCAATCCACTCTACAAAAACCTGACCTGGTGAACCGGCTCCCTCTTCTCGACGAGCCGCTGCACCTGCTCCTGCTCATCCTTGTCCTGGATGGCCTCCACGCGGGAAACCGCCAGGCCATCGGTGTTCGTCTGGCCTTTCCAGTTCAAGACAAATCCAGGCACTAGGGCGTAGGCACAGCCGCCAACGCCGCAACATGCCGTGTCAAAGGCGGTGTGTCCCACCAGGTACAGAATCTCCCGCCCACCAAAGGGCAGGCGGACCTCCTTGATCAGCACATAATGCCCCCCAATGGCCGTGACCTCCTGGTTCAGTTCCAGATGGACATAATGTGGCATCAGCTACTCCAAAGAATACCCAGGCAAGTCTGGGACTCCGGACTCCCCAACTTGTTGGGGGCATCTTCGATTGTGGTGGTGTGGCGCAAACATGTCGAGCACCTCAAATCCAGAGATCCCGGCTTATGCCGTCTCTTGGCGCAAGATCCGCAAGGCGGATTCGGCCAGGATCGCTGCGCCGATGGGCAGACAGCGTTCGTCGACGTCAAAGCGCGGGTTGTGATGGGGGCGCATATCGCCCTCGATTTCACAGCCGAGGCTAAACATGGCCCCGGGAGCAAGCTCGGAAAAGTAGCCAAAATCCTCCGAGCCCATGCTCCCTTTGGGAGGGGCGATGTGCTCGTCGCCCAGCAGGTCGGTGGCAGCATCTCGTATCAGGTCAGTGATATGCGCGTCGTTGACCATCGGCGGGTAGCCAAGCTCGAATGTGTGCTTGAAATCCCCGCCCAATGCCCGGGCGACCGACAGTGCCTTTACGATCTCGGTATGGAGCAAGGTCTGCATTTCTGGTTTCATGTAGCGGATCGTGAGCCCCAGCTCGGCTGATTCTGGGATCACGTTCTCGGCTTTTCCAGCATGCATGCTGCCGACGGTGATCACGGCTGGATCAAAGGGATTGGTGCGACGGGAAACAATGCCGTGCAGGGCCAGAATGACGTGAGCAGCCAGGTAGATGGGATCGACCGTCTCGTGTGGAGAAGCGCCGTGTCCACCGTGACCGATGATGGTCGCCCTGAGGCTGTCTACCCCGGCAGCAACCACGCCTGAGTCGATGATGATGTCACCGGCGGGCAGGTCAGCGTCGACGTGTAGGGCCAGCACTGCATCGATCCCCTCCATCGCGCCGTCCTCGACCATGCGCGGCGCGCCGCTGATCCCCTCCTCGTCCACTTTTTCTTCCGACGGTTGAAAGAGCAAACGGATCGTGCCGGGAAAGGTCTCCCTGGCCAGCAATGTTGCCACGCCCATGGCGATGGCCACGTGAGCATCATGTCCACAGGCGTGCATCACACCGGGGATCTTTGAAGCGTACGGAACGTCGTTGGTTTCTTGGATGGGCAAAGCGTCCATGTCAGCGCGGATCCCGACGACGGGATGTCCCTCTCCCAACTCTGCGACCACGCCGGTCCGCCCCACACCAGTCCGAACCCGGTATCCAATGCGCCCCAGCGTGTCGGCGATCAAGGCCGCGGTGCGGGCTTCTTGGAAACCCAACTCGGGGTGCATGTGGATATCGCGCCGCCAGTTGACCAGTTGCTCCTCGATCTCTACCGCCCGTTCCAGCATGGCATTATCTCGGTGCGCCATTGTTCGAGCCTCCTTACGCTAGCTGCAGGTTTTCTGAAGTTTAGTGCATCATTCTCCGTGCCGCCCCACAATCGTGACGCTACAGATATTCATGTGCGGCATCCCGCCCAGGTTGTGCGTCAGGCCATAGACGGGGTCCGAAAGCTGTCGCTCGCCGGCGCGCCCATGGAACTGGAGGTACATCTCGTACAGCATGCGCAGCCCCGAGGCGCCGATAGGATGCCCGAAGCATTTGAGGCCGCCGTCGGGTTGGCACGGGATGCCGCCGTCCAGGTTAAAGAATCCATCCATGACGTCCTTGACCGCCCCGCCCCGTTCAGAGATGTGCAGATCCTCCATGGTCACCAGCTCGGTGATGGAGAAACAATCATGGACCTCCATCATGCTGATCTCCTGGCGCGGATCGGTGATGCCCGCCTCCTCATAGGCCATCTTGCTGCACTTGGACGTGGTCACAAAGTGGTCGCCGTCCCATTCATTGTAGCCCATCTCCTCTCCGCTGCTCAGGGCGAGCTGGAGCGCTTTGACGGTGACGAAATCTACCTTTCCCAACCCCCTGGCGATGTCAGGCGTAGTCACGATGGCACAGGCAGCCCCGTCGCTGACGCCACAGCAGTCGAACAGCCCCAGCGGATGGGCGATGATCGGTGAGGCCATCACCTGGTCGACGCTGACGGCCTTGCGCAGGTGGGCCTTGGGGTTCAGGACAGCGTTGGCGTGGCTCTTGGCCGAGACGTGGGCCATGGCCCGCTTCAGGTCGTTGTCGCCGATGCTGTGCTTGGCCCCGTAGGCGCTGGCCAGTTGGGCAAAGGCGCCCGGAGCTGTGAGGTTGGGCATCATCTGCCAGGTCAGCGTCCCCGCACTGGCTCCCCAGTTGGGCAGGCCGCCGTAGCCAATGTCCTTGAGTTTTTCTACACCCAGGGCCAGGGCGATGTCGTACGCGCCGGATGCCACCGCGTAGCAGGCGCCACGAAATGCTTCGGTGCCGGTGGCGCAATAGTTTTCTACGCGGGTCACCGGGATCTTGGGCAGGCGCAGTGTCAGCGACAGCGGCAGGGCGCTCTTGCCGACGCTCACCTCCTCCATGCAGGTGCCTAGCCAGGCGGCCTGGATCTCGTTCCGGTCGATGCCTGCATCCTTGATCGCTTCCTCAAAGGCCTCGACCATCAATTCCTCGGACCCGACCTCCCAGCGCTCGCCAAACTTTGTGCAGCCCATACCGAGTATGGCGACCTTGTCCCGTATTCCTGTGGCCATATTCCCTGTCTCCTTATCGTCCCCTCAATTCAGCCACCGGCGCGATGCTCTGGATGGTCGGTCACCGATGTGTGGTCATGATAGGTTCCGATCTGATGCATCCGGTTGTGTAGAGAGCGATGAGCTGAGTGCAAGACCATGCGCATCCGCTTGTAAGCGATCTCCTCGGCCCGCGTTCCGACGGTGTCGAGGTAGGCCAGGGCGCCTTCGATCTGTTCCAGGATGGTGACCGCATCGGCGGCAGCCAGCATCGGCGAGCCCGGTACCGAGATCATCACCGCCGAAGAATGGGCGGCGATGATCTCGGGCTTGTCAGCATAGTGTCCCCGTACCAAGAGGGCCAACCAGGCACTGCGGTCTACTTTGATTGACCAGGTTCCACTCCCCGTCTCCGGTGAGACCGCCACGCTTTCGCGTATCTCTCCATTCACCACCAGCTCGACCCGAGACATCGGTATCGTGGCGCTGGCAACCTGCCACGTTACATCCACCCTGCCCCCGCTGGCAGGCATCTCGATGCGACTCCCCATTGGCTGCCCGTCGACCGCAAACTCCAACAGCGGGCCGTAGGTGACAAACGTCTCTGCCCGTCGTACCGCGTCCATCCATGCCTCATAGGTAAACACCTCATCTGGCGCCAGGCGAGCGTAGGTGCGGACCGTCCCCACGGCCGTGTTGGCCGACATCTTGTCTGTGCCGCCGACGGCTGCCACCGGGTAACCGCAATTCAGGTAGCGATACCAGTCCGAGAGGGAGTAAGGGTCGATGCCGTCGTACAGGTTTCCCCACGAGGTCATCTCCAGGCCATCGATGTC
>JASFHU010000113.1:0-9486 GCA_050123055.1 Anaerolineae bacterium | reverse complement strand
GGTGCTGCTCGAGATCGCCTTCCACGACAGCCCAGCAGACGCCGACGCACTGCGGGAACCGGTGTTCCGCCAGATCGCAGCCCGCGCGGTCTACCAGGGGATCGTCAAGTATCACGCCGAGCGGCAGAGCGCGCCGATCCGCCTACTACCCGAGCCACCGCAACGCTTGGCTGCCCGCAACACCACCCCGGGCGAGGTATCGTTGACCTGGGCGCCGCCACCCTGTTGCGACGGTCTGGTCGGCGATGCTGCCGCCTCCTACAAAGTCTATCACAGCACCAGCGGCCGCGGCTTTGACAATGGCATCGAGGTGACAGAACCCAGCCTGACCCTGACCGGCCTGCCCCCCGGCTCGCTCCACTTTTTCCGGGTGACCGCACTCAATGAGGGTGGTGAATCTCTCCCCACACCGGTCGTCGCCCTGCGCACGCCAGCAGGCGGCCAGGCTGTCGACTTGCTCGTCGTGGATGGCTTTGACCGCCTCGATCAGTCGGCCATGATCCCCCAGTATGAAGCCCCCTTCCTGGGCACGGTCCAGAGGATGTTCCTGGAGCGGATGAACCGCTACGACCATGCCGTCGAGCACGGTCAGGCATTGAGCGCCTGTGGCCTGGCCTTTGATGGGGCGGTCAACGAGGCCATCGAGGCTGGTACGGTGTGGCTGGACAGCTATCCGGCTGTAGACTGGTTCACCGGCGAGGATTCGGTGGCCGACGCAAGCCTGAGCGAGGCCGAGCGGCTGTCGCTAGCGGCCTACCTGGATGGCGGCGGCCGGCTGCTCATCTCCGGGGCCGAGATCGGCTACGATCTCGTCGAATACGGTCGTGACTCTGATTTCTACCGCGAGTACCTGCACGCTGAATACCAGGGCGACGATGCCGGGACCTACCAATTCGCCGGCGTGCCTGGTAGCATCCTGGACGGCTTGGACGGCAGCTTTGATGACGGCACAGACGGCGCCTACGACGTCGGCTACCCCGACCGCCTGGCCAGTGCCGCCGGTTCCAACACCATCCTGGAGTACGTGGGTGGCCTGGGTGGCGGCGCGGCGGTGGCCTATGCTGCTGAAACCGGATCCCGTGTCGTCCATTTTGGTTTTCCGTTGGAGACCGTGACCGACCCGGCCACCCGGGCGGAACTGTTCTGTCGCGCGTCCGCTTTCTTGCTGGACGGAACGGGTGAAGCTCCGGGCGGCAGGCCACGGATCATCAATCCAGGCTTCGAACAGGGGTCGGATCCGTCCGCCTGGCAGACCAAAGCCTCTTCGAGCGATCCCATCTTCTACCAACGACCGGACCTGCCCGCCAACGTCGAACCCCATGGCGGCGAATGGCTCGCCTGGCTGGGCGGCTACACGCCAGGCATCTCTACCACCACCGTTCTCACCCAGGTCGTCGGCCTGCCCTCCGGCGAGCCGACGGCCACCCTGAGTCTGGCCTGGTTCGTCCAGGTCGAGGGGACGCCGCCTCCGAACGGTGATCGGTTGTCGGTTACTATACACGACCTGAGCGGCACAGTCCAGGCTGATCTTCTGACGCTCACCAACCAATCCCCCACAAGCGCCTGGCAGACCTCCGATTTCGACCTGAGCGCCTTTTCGAGCGAGATCGTGCAGATTGTCGTCCGGGCCATCTCTACCGACACCGCCTTTTTCGTGGACGACGTGAACCTGACCACCACCGGGCCTGCTGGCCCGGATGAATTCCGAGCCCTGTGGGCCGACGCCTACCATACCGGCATCAAGAGCCGCCAGCAGATCGACGAGTTGGTCGAGACGGCCCTGACCGGCAATTTCAACGCCCTCGTGGTCCAGGTTCGCCGCCGGGGGGATACCTACTACCCCTCGACGATCGACCCCTGGGCGCCCGATGCGACCCCTGGCTTCGACGCCCTGGCCTATCTCATCGAGCGCGCCCACGCCGCCGGCATCGAGGTTCATGCCTGGGCCACCACCCTCGCCATCTGGGGCGGAGACACACCCCCTGCGCCAGCCCAACACACGTTCAACCTGCACGGACCCGGCGCCACGGGCCGCGACTACTGGCTGATGACCAGTCACAGTGGAGGGGAGAAGGCAAACGATGTCTATCACCTCGACCCCGGCCATCCCGACGTCATCGACTATACCGTCGCCGTCTATGCCGAGCTGGCCGCCAACTATGAATTGGATGGGTTGCACCTCGACCGCGTGCGCTACGCCTGGCAGGATTGGGGCTACAATCCCACCGCGTTGGCTCGCTTCCAGGCCCAGACGGGGCGCAATGACGTGCCCGAGCCCGCCGATCCTGAATGGCTCCAATGGCGGCGTGACCAGGTGACGGCCCTGGTACGCAGGATCTATCTGTCGGTCACGGCCACCAACCCTCGCCTCAGGCTAAGCGCGGCACTATCTACCTCAGGCGAAGCCCCACATACTGAAGCCAATTGGTATGCTTCCACGCCGTTTACCCACCACCTACAAGACTGGCGAAGCTGGCTAGAGGAAGGCATCCTCGATATGGGGATTCCCATGACCTACAAGAGAGAGTTTGTCGCCAAACAGAGAAGCGACTTCGATGGTTGGATCACCTGGGAAAAAGACCATCAGTACGAACGGGGCGTTTCCATCGGAACGGCCCTGTACCTAAACAGTATACCGGACAGCATGGCGCAATGGACCCGTGCACGCCAGCCTTCGCCTTCGGGCAACCTGGTGTTGGGATTGTGTGGCTTCAGCTATGCCACACCGATAACAAGAACACTGCCACTGCCGGCGCCATATAACAATCCCCAACGCGCCTTCATCAATGCCGCGGTGACTGAAGTGTTTACCCAGCCAGCATCCGCCCCTGCTATCCCTTGGAAAGACACACCCGGCCTGGGACATCTGGCGGGCAGGCTCACCCAGCCCACCGACTGCCGGAATCTGGACAGCTACCCGCTGAGCCTGATCGGTCCCCTGAGTCGCCCCCTCCAGGCCGACGGGAGCGGTTGGTTCGGCGCAGTGGACCTGCCCCCGGGTGAGTATCTGCTCTCGTTGGATGTCGTCTCGCCTTCCATCACCCTTCAAGTGCCGGTCACGGTTGCTGCCGGAGCCGTCTCCGAGCTCGAGATCACTCTGCCAGCCTGTACCACTAAAGCGATCTTTTTGCCAGTGATCCTGAAACCGGCAGGCGATTGAGTTTCCTGCCGGGACGGACCGCGCACCCTCCCGAGGGCGGCACAGTTGGCTGGCGGGCCTCGCGTACACGGCAGCACATCGTTCGAGAGGGTTCATTGACTTCTTTTTTGTCCTGAGCTATAATACCGACAGGCTCCTGGCCCACAGAGAAAAGCCAGAGAAGTCATAGTTGATTTCAGAAGTGAAGCGGCGCTTGCGCTCCCAGTAGCAGGGGACACCAGAAGGGATACGGCTTATGAAACACGATCTGCGGCTGACGGTATTCTGGATCGCGCATCTGCTTCTGCTGGGGCTCTTTGCTGTCGAATTGGTCTTCATCCTGTCGGTGTGGCTCAAGGCCCGAGTCCCGGGGCTGCCAGCCGACGCTTCCCGCTGGCGCAAACTTGGGTCAGCCATCGGGTTCTCCACGAGGCTTGTCTTCAGCCGGCGCATCTGGTCCCTATTAAAGGCCCTCCTGATCGATGGCATGGTCCACCGCCGGCTTTATCACACCGATCGACGCCGCTGGGCGGTCCACATCTCGGTGTTCGGGTCATGGCTCGTACTGGGCATATTCTCAACCGTCACTGGTTTTGTCGTCGAGATCTTGCCACTCCTGGGCATGAGTCCAGTCGAAGCAGCGTCACTGCCCCTCATTGGCCCCCTGTACCACGCCGACGTGTGGTGGGTTGCCCTGGTGAACGAGCTCCTGGGGCTGGTGGTGCTGGGTGGCATGCTCCTGGTGATCTATCGCCGCTACGTACAACGAGATCCTCAGCTACGGACCATGCCGGCCGATACGATCATCATCGGCCTGCTCACCCTCATCGCTTTCAGCGGATTCCCAACAGAGACCTTCCGTCTTTTGGCCGACTATACCACGCCAGCGGGCGTCTTTGCTCCCTCTCCGACCATGCTCCCCCCGGACAAGTTCCCTCCCGTGCTCTATGACCTGTGGGGACCACAGTGGGGTTTTGCCGGCTACCTGTCGGCGTGGGTGCTGGGTCTCCTCAAGCTGGGTCCAGAGGTATGGGAAGTACTGCACAACGTCTTCTTTTGGTCTCACTTTGTCATCGTCGCGGTCCTGCTTTTCTATCTGCCCTTCAGTCGATTCTTCCACGTCATCATGAGCCCCGTCATTGTCGCCTACAACACGACGCGGGCACAAGAAGCGGGGCCTAGCCACAGAAGCCGCGCGCCCCAAAGGGCGGCGTGAGGGGAGAGTAGCCATGGGGAGCATCAGGAAGGTGGATCTGGCGCACTTTACCCTGCGGCAGATGATGGAAATGGAAGCCTGCACCCGCTGTGGCGAATGCATCGACTCCTGTCCCACCTTTACAGAGGCCCAAAACGAAGAGATCCACCCCCTGCAAAAGATCGCGCGGACCAAGACCTTTTGGAAGGCAGATCACCTCGGGCTCCTGGCCAGGCTCTTTGGTATCCATCAAGCCACGGAAGAGGATCGAGCTACCTATGGGCAGGGGGTCTACCAGTGCACGCTCTGTGCCCGCTGCCATGTGGTCTGCCCCGTCCAGATCGACACGCGCCCGCTCTGGATCTCGATGCGGGAGCAACTGGTAGAGTGGGGCCTCTATCCCGAGGCGTTTGACACCCTACGGGATCGAGTCACCAGCCTGTACAACATCTCTGGCGATGACAATGCCAACCGGCTGATCTGGACCCAGAACATGGAACGCTTACCCGAGGGTCTGGAACGCAGAATGGGCGCGGAGACCGTCTACTTTGTGGGTTGTGTCGGCGCGATGTACCCCCGCGTGTATGGCGTGCCCCAGAGTTTTGTCCAGATCCTGGAACACACGGGCGAAAGCTTTACCACATTGGGCGGCGAGGAGTGGTGCTGTGGTTTCCCCCTCCAGATCGCCGGGATGGGCAAGGATGCTCATGCACTGGCCCGTCACAACGTCGAGGCCGTTCAGGCCATCGGCGCCCGGCGATTGGTGACTACCTGCCCTTCCTGCTATCATACCTGGGCGCATGAATACCCCCAGATCCTGGATGAGTCGTTGGATTTCCAGGTGCTCCATGCCACAGAGTTGATGTTGGAGCTGCTTGCTGAGAAGAAAATGCAGTTGCGTGGCTTTCCACATCCTGTCACCTACCACGATCCCTGTGATCTGGGGCGGACCAGCGGCATCTATGACGCGCCACGGCAGATAATTCAGGCCATCCCTGGAATCGAATTTGCGGAAATGGCCGACAACCGAGAATTATCCCTTTGTTGCGGAGGAGGCGGCGATGCCGAGATGGCCGATGCCGAGTTGACAGCCGCTGTCGGCGGGCGCCGCATCCAGCAAGCCCAGCAGACAGGTGCCAAGGTGGTGATCTCGGCATGCCAACAGTGCAACCGGACGTTGGCCGAAGCTGCCCGGAAGAACCGGATCCGCATCCGGGCCATGGACATCAGCCAGGTCGTATGGCAGGCCATGCAAAACTGACCAAGAAACCATCGCTCAAGCCCGGCGGCTGAGTTGGTTTTTTGGATAGACCGGATTCTTGTGGTATAATGGCGTGCGAAGACCGCCATTTAGGGATAGGCAAGGAAGTTCCAGTTTTTAACTTTCTTGACAAGCAGCATGTTACACTTTATAATAGGCGGCAGGCATGGCGGCCTGCCCATAGGGGTTCGAGGCCGCCCATCGGGTAACACATTGAGGAAAGGGCCTCGACTGTGAAAGTTATTGGGTCTTGCCAGGTACGTGAGAGTCAGCCGTGGTAGCGCGGCTGCTCGACCTTGCAGGCCCTTTTTTTGCTTCTCCAGGTCAAAGCTGTGATGAAAGCATTGAATTGAGGTGAAGGTATGAATGAACCCAAAATCGGTGTGTACGTCTGTGCTTGCGGCATCAACATCGCCGACACCGTAGACGTGCCGGCGGTGGTGGAGATGGCCGCCCGACTACCCAACGTGGTCATCGCCCGCGACTCCAAGTATACCTGCTCTGAGCCGGGTCAGAATGTGATCGAGGAGGACATCCACGGTCTGGGCATCGATCGAGTGGTAGTGGCCTCTTGCACGCCGCGCATGCACGAACCCACCTTTCGGCGCCTCCTGGAGGCGGCCGGGCTCAATCCCTACTACTTTGAAATGGCCAACATCCGCGAGCACGTCTCCTGGATTACCGAAGACCCGGTCGCGGCAACGGAAAAGGCCAAGCGGCTGGTCCGCTCGGCGGTGCTGCGGGTAGCCCATCACGAAGCCCTGGAGGCGCGCCAGGAACCGGTCAATCAGGCAGCGTTGGTGGTGGGCGGCGGCATCGCCGGCATCCAGGCTGCCCTGTCCGTCGCCGACGCGGGCTACCAGGTCTATCTGGTAGAAAAGGAGCCCAGCATCGGCGGCAAAATGGCCCAGTTGGATAAAACCTTCCCCACCCTCGACTGTAGCATATGAATCCTCGGACCCAAGATGATGGATGCCGGTCGGCATCCCAACATTGAACTGCTGGACTACAGCGAGGTGACCGAGGTTCAGGGCTATGTGGGCAACTTTGACGTCAAGGTGCGGCGCAAGCCGCGCTACGTTCACATCGACCAGTGCACCGGATGTGGCCTGTGCCCCGAGGCCTGCGTACTGCGCCGGGGGACGGGCAAGCTGATGGTGCCATCCGAGTTTGACGAAGGGATGGGCAAGCGCGCCGCGGCTTACATCCCCTTTGCCCAGGCGGTGCCCCTCAAGGCCATCATCGATCCCAATAGCTGCCTCTGGCTGTTGCGGGGCAAATGTACCAAACCATGTGTCGACGCCTGTGGCCCCAAGTGCATCGACTTTGACATGGAGGAGGAAATTGTCGATCTCAAAGTCGGGTCGATCATCGTCGCCACCGGCTACCAGATGTGGGACCCCAAGCAACTGCCCGACTATGGCTACGGCAAGTCACCCAACATCCTCACTGGCCTGGAATTCGAGCGGCTCACCAACGCAGGGGGCCCCACCTCCGGCGAAATCGTCACCGCTGAGGGCAAGACGCCGGAAAAGGTGGCCATCATCCACTGTGTTGGCAGTCGCGATGAGCGAGCCCACGCCTACTGCTCCCGCTTTTGCTGCATGTACTCTCTCAAACAGGCCCACCAGGTCAAGGAAAAGACCGGGGCCGAGGTCTATAGCATCTACATGGACATGCGCACCTTTGGCAAGGATTACGAGGAATTCTACCGGCGTAACCGGGAGGAGGATATTCAGTTCATCCAGGGTCGCCCCTCCCAGGTCAGTGTGGACCAGCAGACCGGCAGGCTCTACGTTGATGTTGAGGACATCCTCCTAGGCCGGGTCATCGAACTGGACGTGGACATGGTGATCCTGGCCACGGCCATCGAGCCACCAGCTGACGCCGACCAGATTGCCGGCCTCTTTGGCCTGGGCCGCACGCCCGACGGCTGGTTTGCGGAAGCTCATCCCAAGCTGCGCCCGGTGGAGACGGCCACGGCCGGCGTGTTCTTGGCGGGCTGCGCCCAGGGACCGCGGGACGTGCCCGACACAGTGGCTCATGCCTCAGCGGCTGCGGTCGAGGCGGTCAGCCTGTTCAATAGGGGCAGTGTCACCATCTCACCCACGGTAGCCGTCGTCGATCCGGTCAAATGCGTGGGCTGTGGCGAGTGCCTCCTTAGTTGCCCCTACACGGCCATTGTTCGCAACGCAGACGAAAAAGCCGAGGTCAACCCGGCCCTGTGCACAGGCTGCGGTACTTGCGTGGCGACCTGTCCCTCAGGGGCCATCACGGCTCTGCACTTCACCGACGAGGAGATTGTGGCCCAGATCGACGGGCTATTAGCATTTGCCTAGAGCTTCGCCTTCTTTGCGCTCGAGGTCAAGAATGAAGCACAAGAGGAGTGTTTCAATGGCTGAATCCTTTGAACCAAAAGTCGTCGCTTTTCTCTGCAACTGGTGCTCCTACGCCGGAGCCGACAACGCGGGCATCGCCCGTCTCAAGTCACCGCCCAACGTGTTGCCCATCCGCGTGATGTGCTCCGGGCGGGTCTCGCCCGAGATGGTCCTGCGCGCCTTTCGCTCCGGCGCCGATGGGGTCATGGTCCTGGGTTGACACCTGGGCGAATGCCACTATGTTAGTGGCAATGAGCGCACCGCCAAGCGCATGCCGCTGCTGCGCAACCTGTTGGGCTACACCGGCATCCATCCCGACCGGCTCGTGCTGGACTGGGTCTCCTCGGCCGAGGCGCCCAAGTTCGCCAAGGTAGCGACCGAGTTTACCGAAGTGGTGCGGACGCTGGGGCCAATTGCGGCGGAGATTGGAGCGTGATATGATTGACCAAGTTCGTGCCCATGTGGCAGAATCACTCAAAGACTTGGATGGGGTCCTTGCCCTGCGGCGTACGAGCGCGGGCACGGCGCCCTTTCTCTTCCACAGCGGGGATGATGCATCCCAAAACGTTTCCCAGTTGGTGCTGGAGCCGCGCTATCCGCTGGCTCTGATGGTCTCACGTCTGCAAAAACGTCACCGCGAAGCCAAGATCGGCGTCGTGGCCCGCGGCTGTGACGCCCGCGCCCTGGTCGAGATGGCCAAGCGCTTTCAGATCGACCCTGACCGCCTCTACCTGCTGGGTATAGCCTGTACCAGCCAAGAAGCGGAGGCCTGCTTCTGTGCCGAGCCTGCGCCCGATCTGGAGCAATGGCCCCAGGCGATCGTGATCGGCGAGCCGGTGGTGGGTGCGCCGCCCAACCCGATGGTCGCCGAATACGACAAGATGCCGCTGGAGGAACGGCAGGCATTCTGGCAGCGGCAGTTTCTCAAGTGCATCAAGTGCTACGGCTGCCGCAACATTTGTCCCGAGTGCTTCTGTGAGGCCTGTGCCATGGAGGATCCGCTGTGGGTCGAACCGGGAGTTCTGGCCCCACCGTTCCCCACCTTTCATCTGATCCGGGCCATGCATATGGCTACCCGCTGCATCGCCTGCCGTCACTGCGAGTTGGCCTGCCCGTCCCACATTCCCCTGACGGTGCTCTATGACCTGATGCTGCGCGATGTGGACAATCTCCTCCAGTATGTGCCTGGAGCGGACGTGGAAGCCCGGCCCCCGCTGTCGCTGACCTTGTCCGACGAGCCGATCAAAGAGTTGGTGTAGGGAGAGGATGATGGAATACAAAAACATCCTGACGACCTGTATCTATTGTGGCTGTGGCTGCGGGATCAATTTCGAGGTGATGGATGGCAAAGTCGTCAATGTCTTGCCAGCCAGAGACCACCCTGTCGGCCAGGGCAGCCTGTGCATCAAGGGCTGGAATGCCCACGGCTTCATCTATCACGAGGATCGCCTGCAAACGCCCCTCGTCCGAAAGGATGGGGAGTTGCATGAGGCGAGCTGGGATGAAGCGATGG
>JASFHU010000112.1:0-9532 GCA_050123055.1 Anaerolineae bacterium | reverse complement strand
TTGCCCTGGACAGGTCTGTCAGCGCTGTGCTTCGGAGCGGGGGTGTGGCACCGACCAGCCGCCGAGTCGCTAGGAGCGAGCACCCATGACACGGGAAGTACTGGAAAAACTGTACAAGACTGCTGGGGGAGCGGGCAGGCTCCTGATCCTGCCGCACAACGACCCAGACCCTGACGCCATTGCCAGCGCCGTGACCTTGCGCTATCTGCTGACCGAGCGTCTGGGGATCGAGAGCGACATCGCCTACCAGGGCATTATCGGCCGCGCTGAGAACAGAGCTCTAGTGCGCTATCTGGACCGTCCACTGCAACCTCTGAGCGATGCAAACCTGCAACAGACGCCCCACCTGGCTCTGATCGACACCCAGCCCGGCGCGGGCAATGTCACCTTGCAGCCTGGGGCCAGGGTTATCCTGGTGATCGATCACCATGCCTGGCGCGGAGAGACGGCAACGGCCGGCTTTGCTGACGTCCGTCCTGAGCTGGGTGCGACTTCGACCATCCTTACACAGTACCTTCAGGCAGCCGGTGTGGAACCGCCGTCGCCGTTGGCCACCGCCCTGTTCTACGGCATCAAGGCCGTCACAATGGGGTTGAGTCGTGACACAAGTCCGGCCGACGCGGCAGCTTATTCCTACCTTCAGCCCCGAATCGATGTCGCTGCCCTAGCCAATATTGAGCACGCCCAGGTTCCGGCTGCTTACTTTAGGAGTTTCGATGCTGCCTTGCGGGCAGCGCGCAGGTACGACGGTCTCATTATTGCCTACATAGGTAGGCTGGTCTATCCAGATTTGGCAGCGGAGATGGCCGACGTCCTATTGCGGCTGGAGAAAGCCAGATGGGTGATCTGCGTGGGTGCGTACGAGAGGACATTGATCCTGTCGGTGCGCACAAGAAGCCCCGGGCATACGGCCGAGGTATTGGCCCAGGCCATCGTGGCGGGAGAGGGCAGTGCTGGCGGGCACGGTGCAATGGCTGGCGGACAGGTCCCCTTGAAAGACAGAAGCGCAGAGCGGCAGGTGCGTCTCCTCAGCCAGCGCGCATTGCAGCATTTGGGACTCGCGCCGGAGGCTGCAGGGGTACCGCTCATTTGAGGTGTGGAGACATGATGAGCCACTCCAATGGGTCTGAAAAGCAGGTTCGTACCAACGCCGAACTGGCCACAATGGTGGCGCGCGTGAGCGAGGCTGCTACGGCAGACGCTATCCTTGGTATCACTGAGAGCGGTAGCTTTGCCCGGCACCTGGTAGACCTGGCGGTGCCGCCGCGGCTGATTGCGGCCACCTCTAACCAAGAGACTCTTCGTGCGCTGGTCGAGCTGGGTCTGGAAACACTTTGCCTGCCGCTGTACTCAGCCGACAAGTACAGTCAGGTGCGTCACGCCCTCTCCGTCGCCTTGAGGGCCGGAAGAGTTGCCATTGGCCATTTGGTCGTTTGTGCCGTTGGCTGCAATGTCTATCCAAAGGAGGGAGACCTGGTCGTATTGACCGATGTAGACCCCGGCATGGAACGCCTGGCCATCACAGACCTTCTCAGACTCACAGATGGTATTCGGCCTCAAGCTCTGGAGGCTGCGCTCACTGTCGCCAGTAGGATCGGCCAGGTGGTCCGTCGTGGCGGCACACGCGTGGGGGCCATCTTTATCCTTGGCGATTCTATCAATGTACTCAAGGGGTCGAAGCAACTCGTCCCGAACCCGTTTCATGGCCACCAAGACTCCCTCCGCCGGATCACCAACCCCGACATCCACGATGCGTTGATCGAGTTGTCAAAGCTCGATGGCGCATTTGTGGTTCGTGGCGATGGCTACATCCAGTCAGCGGCCGTCTTTCTGGCGACCAGCGGTTCGGAAACAGAACAGCTCTCCGGCCTGGGAGCGCGGCACATTGCTGCTGCGTCGATCACCGCCCGCACGGCAGCCACGGCCATCGTCGTGTCGGCTACCGATGGCAATGTGCGTGCTTTCGCGGGGGGCCAATTGGTGCTGCAACTCGATCCCTTGGTGCCATACAGCCCTACTACGATGGATGCATGAGCATCAGTCGTGCGAATGGGCGACGCCAGGCATGACATTGTGGCAGAAGTCACATCGGATCATCCAACCTGTGACCTGCTTTGCAGGCTTTTTGCACACAATTTAGACAGTGTTACGGCATATTGAGCAGGATGATTCAGCCTTTGTAATCTGTGGTGAACTGCATGCCTAACCGTGAGGAGAAACGCAAACTGAAGATCCTGGCAAAGACGGTGCTATTGGCAGCATCGATGGTGTTCCTGGCACTGTCCTTGACTCCAGGTCTGGTCAGTGCTTCCGAGGCGCCTGCCCTCAGCGGTCGAGTTGTGGACACGCAAGGACAGCCAGTGCAAGGGGCACATGTGGCCCTGTTCCTCGGCGACCATCCAGAGCCTCAGGCCGAGCAAGAAACGGATCGGGCAGGGCAGTTTATCCTGGATCTGCCGGACCTTCCCGTCGACAGTGTGCGACTAGAGGTGTCCCGCCCTCACTTCAAGCCTGCCGTCTGGCAGGCGGATCAAGCAGCCTTGGCGCAACTGAGCCAAGGATCGTCCGTCCGTGTGCCCGATCTCACATTGGAGCGACAGATCACAGCAGGGTTCTGGATCGCTGCGCTCGTCTTTGTTGGAATGTTGGCCTTGGTCGTCACCGAGCGCTTGCACACCACGGCCGCGGCCCTGTTGGCCGCAGCCGTTATCCTGACCATCAGCCTGGTCGGCCAGACCTTTGACGAGGGGTTGTTTGTCATCGGTTTTGAGCAGGCCATCGGCTACGTCGACTTTGAGGTCATCTTTTTGGTGCTGGGCATGATGATCATCGTCGGCACCATCGAACGCACTGGGATCTTTCAGTGGACGGCCTATCAGGCCTACCGGATCTCGCGGGGCAAGCTCTGGTTCTTGGCCGTCATCCTGATGGTGTTGACCTCCGTCGCGTCTGCGTTGCTGGACAACGTGACAACCATGCTGTTGGTGGCCCCGATCACGCTGCAGATCGCACTCACACTGCGGGTCAATCCGCTGGCGCTGCTCATCCCCGAGATGTTGGCCTCCAACGTGGGCGGCATCACCACGCTGATCGGCACCCCAAACAATATCCTGATCGGCTCCTATGCGGGCCTTGGGTTCAACGATTTTCTAAGCAATCTGACGCCAGGGGTGTTGATGGTGCAGGTAGCACTCACGCTGTACGTGCTCTGGGTCTTTCGTAGTTCGTACCACGGGGATAGTGGCACGGACTCTGAATCTCTACTGACCCTCTTGAGGGAGCATGCCCGTATCACTGAGCCAGACATCCTGCGCAAAGCTGGTGCTGTGTTTCTGGTCACTCTGCTGCTGTTTATCTTTGGCGAACGGATCCATTTGACCCCGGCCGTGACGGCTATGATCGGAGGGGCAGCCACACTGGTCGTCGTCCGGGCCGATGTGGAGGAGATCCTGCGCGTGGTTGATTGGACCACCTTGCTGTTCTTTATTGCCCTTTTCATGGTCGTAGGTGCGTTGCAGGAAGTCGGCCTGATCAGCCTTATAGGTTTGGGCATTCACAGTCTTGTTGGCGAGAACCTCACAGCCGCTACGTTGGTGACCGTCTGGGGCTCGGCAATGCTCTGTCTGCTGATCCCAACCGTGCCGCTAACGGCTGCCCTGTTGCCCGTGATCGGTTTTCTCAGCCGGACCATCCCTGGAGCAGGCAACAATGTGCTGTACTATAGCTTGTCGATGGGCTCGGCGTTGGGGGCCAACAACTCACTGATAGGGGCAACCAACAACATGGTCACGGCCGGGATCGCCCAGCGGGCGGGATTCCCGATCACCTTCCGGACATTCATCAAGGTGGGGTTCCCCGCAGCATTGGTGACGTTGGTTGTTGGGACCCTGTGGATCCTCATCAGGTTTTAGGAGGCGCAATATGGCCAAGATCCTGTGTGCCACCAGAGGGGGAGCGGCGAGTTATCGCGCTCAGGACGCTGCCAGCAGGATAGCCGGGGAGCGAGGCGACGAGCTCCTGTTTCTGTACGTGGTCAACATTGAGTTCCTGGACAAGACCGCCCGGGCTGTTCGCCCAGACATTGTGGAGGCAGAAATGGAAAAGCTCGGCCAGTTCTTGCTCGAGATGGCCCGAGAGCGGGCCGCCGAGCAAGGCGTGAGGGCCGAAGTGATCCTCCGCCACGGTGTGTTACCCGAGGAGCTAGCGACAGTTGCCAAACAGCACCAGGTCGACACCATCGTGTTGGGCAAGCCTGACGAGGGAGGTGTCTATTCCCTTGAAGAGCTGGAATCTTTTGCTGCCGAGATCGAATCCATGACCGGCAGCCAGGTCCTCATTCTCTGAGTACTTGATGGCAATGAGGAGAAAGGTATGATGTATAAGCGCATTCTGCTACCGTTGGATGGTTCAGCCACGTCTGAACAGGCGCTGCCCCACGCAATCGCCCAGGCCAAGCAGTTTGGGGCGATGCTGATTCTGCTCCGGGTCCTGGAGCCACTGCCACACGTCCGCGGCATGTCTGCGGCTGACATTTCCTCGATCAGGCAGCAGACGAGTGAGTGGGCTCAGGAGTACGTGGACCAGCTTGTCACCAATACACGGGAAAAGGGTATCTCGGCACAGGCTGCCATTGTGGAAGGACAACCGAATGTGACAATCTTGCAGTTTGCCGAGAGGAACCAGGTAGACCTGATCGTCATCTGCTCACGCGGGCGCTCTGGGTTCAGTCGCTGGTTGATGGGCAGCGTGGCCGATCGCGTAGTACGCGGAGCTACGGTTCCAGTTCTGCTGGTGCGCACCAAGAAAGAAGAGACGTAGGAAGAAAGTGATGCAACGCTTCCAGAACGTTCTTGTAGTCGTTGATGAGAGCACTGACAATATGGCGGTCGTCGAACGGGCCGTGATCCTGGCCCAGCGGAGCCGAGATTCTGGACACAGAGGCGGCTGTGGCAATTCAAGAGCAGATCGTCGAGGAAGAGAGCCAGCGTCTGGTGCAGTGGCTAGACTTCATCCGGGGGAGCGGGGTCCCGGTTGACGGCAAGGTGCTGCACGGAACGTCGTTTCTGCAGATCATCCGCGAGGTGTTGCGCAACGAACATGATCTGGTGATGATCACTGCGGAGGGCCGTGGAGGCCTGAAGGAAAGCTCTTTGGCAGCACTGCCATGCATCTGATGCGCAATGGCTTGGGGCTGCGACCTACAACTGGGGGATGTGATGACTTGCATTTTTCACCTACTATCGATCTGGTGCGCGAATGACAACTGATATTGCTCTCACGCTTACTATCATTGTCGCCGCTCTGACGCTTTTTGCCACCGAGAAGCTACGGGTGGACCTAGTCGCGCTGATGGTTCTGTTGTCCGTGGGCCTGCTTCGCCTCATCGACCCTGATGAGGTCTTTGATGGCTTTGCCAACCCGGCTGTGATCACCGTTTGGGCCGTCTATATCGTGTCGGGCGGGTTGTTCAAGACGGGGGTGGCAGATGCCTTGGGCAAGGGCATCCTTCGCCTGACCGGCGATAAGGAACCACGCCTCATCGGCACCATCATGGTCACCTGCGGTGTGATCTCGGCCTTTATGAACAACGTCGGCGCCACCGCAATGCTCATGCCGGCCCTCATCGGCATCTCGCGCCGAACCAAGATCGCCGTCTCCAAGCTGCTCATCCCCCTCTCCTTCTCGTCACTCCTGGGCGGCGCGATGACCCTGATCGGCACGCCGGCCAACATCTTGGCCATGAGCATCTTGGCCGAACGTGGTCTCCCCACCCTCGGCTTCTTTCAGTTTACGCCAATGGGCATGGTCCTCCTGACCACAGGCGTAGTGTATATGGTTCTGATAGGCCGCCACCTGCTGCCCTCACGCGCAGGGGCGCAGGGCCGCCGGGACGTCTATCAACTGCGGGAGTATGTCACCGAGGTCATGGTTACGCCCAAAAGTCCCCTCGCCGGCAAGACCCTGCTGGAATCGGGCCTGGGACGCGACTATGACTTGACAGTGCTGGCCATCGAGCGCGACGGCCTGGGCCAGGCTCGGATCGGGCGGGACACCCGGATTCAGGCCGGCGACCTGCTCACCCTCGAGGGCTCGGCAGATAATCTCGTGGAGGCCCGGCGAGGCCTGGGGTTCAGCATTGAGGCCGAGCATAGGCTTGACGTAGAGCGCTTGGAGCCGAAGAATATCCGGTTGATCGAAGCTACGCTCGCCCCGAATTCTGGACTCGTGGGCCGTACACTGCGGGGAGTACGCTTCCGGGATCGATACGGCTTCACTGCCCTGGCAATCTGGCGCCACGGGGAGGCGATCACGGAAAAGCTGCGGGACTTGCCGCTACTCTTTGGGGATGCCTTGCTGCTCCAAGGCTCCAAGCACCGGGTGGCAGAGCTCCAGCAAGGCAAAGATTTTCTGGTCCTGGAACCGGTCGAGGTGGAGCATCTACGGCGCAGCAAGGCACCAATCGCAGTGGCTGCATTGCTATTGGCCATCTTGCTGGTCGTGTTGGTAGACTTTCACATTTCGCTGGCCATGGTGATCGCCGCGGTGATCATGATTCTCACCGGATGTCTATCGATCGAGGAGGCGCACGAGAGCATCGACTGGCGGACGGTGTTCCTGGTGGCGGGCATGCTGCCGCTTGGGATGGCCATGGAGGCCACGGGCACGGCCAGGTACCTGGCCGATATCATGCTCGATCTGTTGGGAGACTACGGACCGATAGCCCTGCTGGCCGGTACCTACCTTTTGGCCGCACTCATCACCCAGGCCATGTCCAATGCAGCGGCCATCGTGCTCATCGTGCCCATCGCTGTAGATACGGCCCTTGCCTTGGGGGCCAACCACATCACCTTTACCATGGCCGTGGTCATCGGTGCGGCGACCAGCTTCTTGTCGCCCGTGGGGCACAAGGCCAACGTGTTGGTTTTCGGTCCAGGCGGCTACCGCTTCTTTGACTATGCGCGTGTGGGGGCGTTGCTCACCGTCTTCCTGCTCATCGTCTCCATGATCTTCCTGCCGCTGTTCTGGCCGCTGTTCCCCTAGACCAGGTACCCTTGCTGCTGGTAGCGCTCAAAGAGTCTGCCCCAGTCGGTGGTTCTGCGCCAGCGATCGGCAATGCCCCTGTACTTGAGCGGCCAGTAGAGATAGTCCTGCTCGACTTCGCCAATCAGGGTGGGGATGACGACCAGGGGCGTCCGCAGGACCAGCTTTTGCAGCACGCGCGTCGGGCCGTACCAGGCCAGCCAGGCCAGAAAGCTGTGCGAGTTGCGGCCGACGTGGAATCCCCAGTTTTCGCCCGAGATGTCGTCGCCCACCAGCTCGATGTGCCGCGGGTCGCCCACACCCAGGCCCTGCTCCTGGGCGAGGCGGATGTAGCGGATGCTCAGCGGATCAAAGCCCATCAGCTTGGCGGCAATGGCATCGATGGCCACCTGGTCGGATGAGGCGAGCAGGACGTTCTTGACCAGCGGCTGCACCATGCGCGGACCAGCCCCGTTGCCGGCCGTCGTGCCGTCCATCACGGCAAAGATCCCGGGATGGATCTCTTTTTGGATGGCCAGCAGGTCCACCAGCGTCTCATGGATCCAGGTATGCGTATAGTGCCGGTACTTGCTGAGCAGGCCGCCAAAGGCGTTCTTCATCGCGCCGGTGGTGACGGTGTACATGTGGGTCTTGACCGTGGGCAGGTGCACGATGTTCTTCCCGATGAAGTAGTCGGGAAGCTGGATCCCCCCGGGGTAGATTTGGTCCAGGGCCAGCATTTTGGCCTGGGGCTGGTAGGGGATCCAGGTCATATCCTGCTGGCGAAAGTTGTAGAGCACCGGCACCTGGTGTTGGCGAAAGATCGGCACGTAGCCGTTCAGATCCTCGCCCTTGAAGGCGTTGGTCACCACCGTCTGGTTCTGCACGCAGACCAGGTCCTCGTAGCCGGCCCCTCGCAGGGCCAGGATGGTGCCCTCGAGCTGCCAGGGCGTGGTATTGGCGCCGGGCATCGGAAAGTGCCAGGTGATGTTGTCCTTGAGGATGGTCGTGCAGCCGGGCTGAAGCGCCTCTGCCCCACCGGCTAGCTCAAAGAGCCGCCAGTAGTCCTGCAGCACGGTCTCGGGTCGCGTGTACAGTACGGCTACTCTAGAGTTGGTGGTCATCAAGATAGGTTTACGCTGTGCCAGGCTCCTTGGAACCAAAGTGCTCCCGCAGTTTGGCCTCCTCCTCTTTGGAGAGGGTCGTCTGCAGGACCGTGGGGTTGAGGTCTGTCAATTCGTCCTGCCACTTGACGAAATCGCCGCGGTGGACCAGCAAAAAGAGGGCCGAATGGCCGGGCTCGATGGTCGCACCCACCTCCTTGATGAACTTGTCATCCACGCCATAGTCGGCCAAGCTGCCGACGACGGCCCCCGCGGCCGCGCCGAGGGCCAGGCCCATCCAGGGCACGGCAAAGAGGAGACCGACCAGCAGCCCCCAAAAGGCCCCACCAAAGGCGGCGCCACCCACCAGGTTGGTCAACTGCTTGATCTTGACCTTGCCGTCCTGCCGTCGAACGACAACGGTCGCATCCGCCAGTTGCAGCATGCGCCGCTTGCGCACATCCAATAGCCTGTCGCGGGCCTGGTAAGCGCCCTCCTCATTGTCGAAAGCTAACACAACCAATTCACTCATCCTGATCTCCTCAGACCTGCGCCTCCGGCGCAAAGTAGATCTTTTTCGTCACCGAGTCGAGCATGCCGCAACGCTCTAGCAGGTAGAGCACCATGCGCAGGCGGCTTTCCCCAATCTGCAGGTCCCGCTCGCTGCTGATCCTACCGTAGATGGTGTCGA
The DNA here is from genome assembly GCA_050123055.1 of Anaerolineae bacterium. Taxonomy (GTDB): domain Bacteria; phylum Chloroflexota; class Anaerolineae; order JAAYZQ01; family JAAYZQ01; genus JASFHU01. The sequence goes on along the minus strand of JASFHU010000112.1, from coordinate 718 downwards.
AGAAAGGTACCTCAGGGCTGCGGATGGAGGCGATGGTGTCCTTGATCTCGGAATAGGTGACGCCCGCGCCATCCTTGAGATACATCGCCACGTGGGTGGCCAGCACCCTGGGATAGTTGTCCTCCCGCAGTGCGTTCCGCCCGTAGGTCGTCAGCCTGCACTGGCGCCCCTCGCCGATCTCGACCAGGCCGAGTTCGGCGACAAAGCGGATCAGGCGGCGGATGGCCTTGGTGGAACAGGTGGTCTTGACGGGAAGCGAGCCGGGGTCCGGTCCAGGACGCCAGATGGCGAACGATTCGAGTTCCTGCTCGTGGATCCGTTCCGCGAACTCAAAGACGTCCTGCGGGGTGTCTGCCTTGTCCAGCTCTGTCAATAGGTCAAAGATCTTGCTATAGTTGCTGTGGGGCATTGTCGATCTCCTTCCTTCATCCTCAGCAGCAGGTCCAGCCAATGAATCGAGCGACGCCATGCAGGCGAACGGAACCGAGCGCGCTGTTCAAGGGGAAGCCCTCCCATTATAACACTGTCTGGCAAGAAATGCAAGCCGGGCCTCATGGCGCTGGAGCGTGGCCAAATGGGGATAGGACTTCGGTGGGCACAACCTTCAGTCCCTCCCCCGGCGGGGTCCAGTAGAGATGGATCCGCGAGTTGTTGAGGTGATCGAGGAATTCCAGACGCAGGGCGTGCCGGCCAGCCTCCACGTAGATTGTGTCCTCGG
>JASFHU010000111.1:0-9545 GCA_050123055.1 Anaerolineae bacterium | reverse complement strand
CGTCAAACATGACAGAGGATGAGCCCAGGTGGATGGCCCTCAGCACAGACTCGAGGCTGTTCCCGTGATCCAGCGTGGTCGCCACCGGCACCCTGGCCCGGCTGGCGACGTTGACCAGCATGGGCATGGCCAGTTCCAGTGGGATTTGGGGCGTGACCTCCTGGTTGAAGGCCAGGATCAGCGGGGCGCGCAACTCCTCGGCCGCCGCGACCTGGCCGATGACCATGTCCAGGTTACCGCCAAGCAAGCTCAACACCCCATAGCGCCCGCGCCGGGCTTCGGTGAGGATCTCTTTGACGCCGACCAGGGGCATGTTCAGGCCTCCTGTCCGGAGGCAAGCATGGTTGTTGCCTCAGCCACCGTGCCACCGGCGTGAAGAATGTGCTTCAGGGCGCCGATAATGCCCGCCACGTCGTCGCTCTGCCAGATGTTACGGCCAAAGGTGATGCCATCGGCGCCTGCCTGCACGACGTCGTAGGCCATGCGCAGAACGTCTCCGTCCGACTCCAGCCTGGGTCCGCCGGCAGCCACTACCAAGGCCGGATACGCCATCTCGACGACCCGGGCAAAGGTCTCGGCTGAAGCGGTGTAAAAGGTCTTGACAATGTCGACGCCCAGCTCCATGACAAGCCGGGACGCGTACCCTACCTGCTTCACACTGTACCGCTCGTCCGGCGGGACAAGCTCTCCACAGGGATAGGAATGGACGATCACGGGCAGGCCCACGGTTTCCGCCTCGCGCACCAGCGCGCCAGGGCTCGACAGGAGTTGAGCCTGGTCGGCGCTGCCCACCGTCAAGGCCATGGCGATGGCGTCCGCTCCCAGGCGCAGAGCCTCCTCCACCCGGCTGGCACAAACGTCGAACTCGGGATGGTGCGGCGATATCGTCGAACACTTCAAGATCAAGGCCACCCGGCCCGCATGGGACGCAAAGCATCCTCTGGCCGTGCCCTTCATCATCACCATGGCATCAGGGCCGGCCGCCGCGACCCGATCGACGACCGGGCATATCTCTTCGATGCCCGGCAGGACCCCGTAGCTCGGCGCGTGGTCAACGGCGACGGTCAGGATCCGCCCTGACTCAGGATTCCTCAGTCTTTCCAGACGAATAGTCTTGCCAAGTGTGGTCAATGTGTACCTCGTTTCACCCTATGACTGCTCCCAGGCCTCAACAGCTAGATCTTGACCGCGTAGCCGTTGGGATACTCTGGGCTGAGTTGATAGTCCACGATCCGCTCGAGCAGCTTGAGGTAGTCGATCCCGTCCTTGGCCGCCGTGTCCGCATCGGGCACCATCGGGGCACTCTCGATGGTGCAGTAGCCATCGTAGCCGGTCCTCTTGATGGCGCGCAGCACGGCCTTGAAATCCACGGTGCCGTATCCCGGCGTGAGGGAATTGGAGTCGCGAAAGTGCAGGTGCCACAACAGGGGATGGGCGTCCATGACCGCCTCGTAGGGATTCAGCTCCTCAAAGTTGGCGTGGAACCAGTCCAGTTGGATCCCAATATTGTCCCGCCCGGTCAGCTCGATCATGCGTTTGTGGTTGAGCGCCGTGTTGACGAATTTGCCCATCTCCAGGTGGTTGGTGGCCTCAAAGACCAGCCGAATATCCTTACTCTTGGCATAATCTGCCATGCGCCGCAGGGCATCCACCGCGATGGCTGTGCACTCGGCCACATTGTCCGCCGTGATATCGTCATGGATGGCCACCGCCACGGTGACACAGGGGGCGCCCAACTCGACGGCAAAGTCCGTCGAGGACTTTGTTTCCGACACGGCCAGATCGGCGGTCTTGGGCTCGGTCAGGGTCTTGTAGGTCGGGGAGAAGGGGTCCCACTCCTCACCCCAGCACTCGTTGATGCAGGAGACCTGCAGCCCAAAGTCGGCCTTGAGTTTCTTATGGGTCTCGAGGTAATCCTCCATCTTGACGCCCAGCCCATAGCGCCCCTTGGGCGGCGTGATCTCGATGGCGTCGTAGCCGCACCTTTTCAGGCGCTCGTAGGTCTTTTCGGGATGCAGGTAGGCCTCTTGCTGGCCAAAGGTAAGCTGAAAATAGCTAAACTTCAGTGGTTTCATGACAATGCCCTTTCTGGAGCCCCTGTGGGTTCCTTGCTGTACTTAGACTATCTGCCTGATGCGGGCAACAACTGCTTCACCCAACTCGTGGTGCTCGCTCAGATCCCTGTTCTTACTCGGCCCAGTCGCGCCCGTTGGGGTGGACGAAGGCTTTCACATCTTGTTTGGCCCGCAGGTTGGCAAAGGCCGTCTCCCACTCTTCCAGCGCGTAGTGGTTGGTGATCATCGGGTCCAGGTCAAAGACGCCCCGGTCCAGCAGGTCGATAGCGTGGTCCCACGTCTCCTGGCCGTTCCAGCTCCAGCTTCCGCGGATATCAAGCTGTCCCAGGCTGACCTCGTCGAGGTTGACCGTGATCTTGCGCCCCCAGAGGCTGATAAAGACCACCACACCCTTGCCGCCGGGTCCTTCGTGGGCCTTGCGGGCGCAGTCGATGGCATGCTGCACGCCCTCCTGGCTGGCGGAGCACTCGAGCACAAACTCGGCCCCTTTTCCCCCGGTGACTTCCATCACAGCCTTCTCGGGACCATCCTCGGAGTAGAGCAGGTAGTCGGCGCCACACGCCTTGCCGATCTGTAGCCGCTTCTCGTCGTCCTTCAGGCCGATCAGGAACACACGGCGCGCGCCACAGACCTTGGCATATTGGACGGCCATGATGCCCATGGGCCCGGGGCCAACCACGACCACGTCATCGCCAACCTTCACCTGGGCCCTCTCCTGGATCAGGTGGTTGGTGGCGACGATCGGCTCGGCCAGGCAGGCATGATCCAGGGAGACGTGGTCGGGCAGGCGATAGATCACGTGCTCGGGCACGCGCATGTACGGCGCGTAGGCCCCGTCAATGGTGACGCCCAGCCACTGCCCCTCGCCACACTCGATGTCGGTGACAAACTTGTCCCCCTCCTTCACCCGGGTCACGCCCTCGCCGACCTTGTAGGCCACGCCCGAGTACTCGTGCCCCAGGGTGACCGGCGCCTTGTAGAAATGCCGGTCTTCCTGGATCAGCAGGTCGCTGCCACAGACGCCAGCGGCCCAAACCTTCATCAGGACCTCGCCGGGGCCGATCTCGGGTACGGGCACCTGGCACAACTCGACGTGCCCGACCCCCTCTTTCGTCTTGCGCAATGCTTTCATCGTCCCATGTCCCATGGGTACTCTCCTTGCTATCTGAAGAGATTCAACTGCTTTCGGGCCATTGAGCCCGCTACATCCGGTGATGGATGCCTTTCAGCGCTGGGTAAACCTCCCGGTACAGTTCGTAGCGCTCTTCATAGCGGGCTGCCCGCTCCGGGTCGGGTTCGAACCAACGATCGAGATAGACGGTTTCCTCCGCCGCCTCGGCTGCGCTGGCGAAATGCCCAGCCCCCAAGCCAGCCAGCAGGGCTGCGCCCCAACTCGCCGCCTCGGTGATGCGGGGCGCGACCACGGGGACACCGGTGATATCGGCCTTGAGTTGCAGCCACAGATCGGAGCGCGTCCCACCGCCAATGGCCCGCAATTCGTCAATGCGCACCCCGCTTTCCTTCAACAGGTCCAGATTGAGGCGCAATTCAAAGGTCAAGCCCTCCAGGATCGCCTTTGCCACTTCTGTCTTGATTGTGCCAAAAGTCAAGCCCAGAATGGCCCCTTTGGAAGCGGTGTCGAACGTGGGCGTGCCGCTCCCGGCGAAATCGGGCAACAGGAGCAATGACGTCGGCTCTGGAGAGGCGCCTTGCAGGAGCAGCTCGTACGCATCCCGACCGCTGGCCTGAGCCTCGCGCATCTCTTCACGACCGAACGTGTCACGGAACCAGCGCAGCACCAGCCCGCCACTGTGGTTGAGCGTCATGGCCAGATACAGCCCAGGAGCGGTATGGGCATAGACCGAGATGTCACCCCGATACAATGTTTCGTTCAGGACGGGAGCTTCCAGGGCCACCTCCACTACCTCGGCCGTGCCGGTGGAGTCCATGGCCAGGCCGGGCCGGACAAGGCCCACGCCAAGGGCGCCACAGGCTTGATCGTGGCCACCGGTGACCACAAGCGGAGGTTTGGCCAGCCCCAGGTTTCCGGCCAATTCGGCTCTCATCGGTCCCACAGCCGTGCCCGATGGTTGGACCGTCGCCAGGCGCTCCGGGTCCAGCTCAAGTGCCTGCAGAATGTCAGGCGACCATCGATCGTCCGGGATGTCAAAGAGCTGGGTGCGCGAGGCCAGGCAGCGGCTGATCACCGCCTGTCCCGTCATCTTTTGTATTAGGAAATCCTCGTACAGCAGGAATCGCTCGGCTCGGGACCATAGTTCCGGTTCGTACTGCTTGAGCCACAAGAGCTTGGGCAACGTGTTTACAGTGTGGACCGGCATGCCGGTGCGTTCAAAGAGGTGCTCGGCGCCGAATCTCTCGCAGATCCAGGCATTCTGCTCACCAGTTCGCGAGTCCATGCCCAGGATGACAGGGCGCAGCGCTCTGCCTGTTCCGTCCACAGGCATGACCGCCTCACCCTGTACCGAGAGGCCGATGGCGGCTACCTCGCGAGTACCTGCCATCGAAAGCGCCTCGCGCAGGGACTCCTGGGCCAGTCGCCACACCTCTTCCCCATCCTGTTCTGCCCAGGTTGGCTGTGGGATGTCGACGCTGTATTCGCGGCCGGCACTGGCCAGGAGGGCACCCCTCTCATCAAAGATGGCAGCCTTGCAACCTGTGGTGCCTATGTCCAGCCCAGCCAAGCTGATACCAGCTTTCACAAGAATTTCTCCACTGTTGCGCTGTGCTCTAGTCTACGATTCTGTAGGGAAAAGCTGGCTAGAGTTCCTTCCGTTTGCCCGGCTGAGGCAGAGGCGCCTGCTCCAGCTCGCCATGGTGGACCAGCACGTCGACGGTCAGAGCCAGCGCCGCCGTGCTGAGGGCGCCATAGACAACGGCCTTTTGCACTGCCGTCGCGTCCAGGATGCCCGCCTCTGCTGCATCCACGACCTGTCCAGAGACCGCATCAAAGCCATAGGAATGTCCGCCACTCTCCTGATTCGCGAGGCGAACCTCGGCCATCAGGTCGCTGGCGTCGTACCCTGCATTGGAGGCGATGGTGCGAAAGGGTTCTTCTACAGCGTCGATTAGAATGCGGTACGCGGCACGCTCGTTAGCATCAGTGCTCGCCGCGAGCTTGTCCCTCAGCGCCGGACGGCAGGCTAGAAGCGCTACGCCACCCCCGGGCAACACACCCTCCCTCATCGCCGCCCGCATGGTGACTGCGGTCCGTTTCGCGACAACGACCCTTGCCTCGACCTCCTTTTCGGTCACACCGCCAACCCGCAGCGTGGCTGTGCCCCCCATGATCTTGCCGATGCGTTTCTGTAGGGCCTCTCGATCCTGAACCGTGTCGGTGTGCTCGTAGGCGCGGCGCAGTTGGCCAATGTGCTGCCGCAGCGTCCTGGGATCACCCTTGCCCCCAATGATGCCGAAATGGGTATAGTTGGCCCAGATACGTCGCGCGCGCCCCAAGTCCTCGGGCCTGATTCGATCCAGGGTGTCGCCGGCAACCTTGATAAAGGGACGGCCGTTGGTTAGGATGGCAAGGTCCTGCAGGGAACCAGCCTGCTCTTCCTTGCCTGTGCCAGGGGTCCTCACGGCGACTGCCTGGAACCGTTCGGGATCCTTGTTCGCCAGCAAAAAGTGAACGACTTTCGGAGCGAGCTTCTCAGCGACAATGAGCATGGCCGGGATCTCGGAACGGATGGCCATCTCGAGCACAGGATAGAGCTGTCTCGGTTCATCGACCTCCAGGTCGCTGATCAGGATAGCGGCATCCTCGAATTCGATCCGCGACTTGCTATGATCGGTGTACATTTCCCGGGAAAGCAGGCCCTGGTCCCAGTACATGCCTTCCACATATTCCCGTTCTACACCCCGGCTGTGCCCCTCACGGATCTCCAGCCGTCCCCACTCGCCAATGATGTCAAAGACCTCGCCCATATAGTTGGCCAGCTCTGGATCATAACACAGGGACTCGGCTATCTGCGCCAATACCTCCTGCCCTGCCACTTGCTGGGTCATGGCCGTTAGTTGATCGAGGATGAGCCGCATGCCCTCCTCCAGGTAGGACTTTAGCTGCATGGCATTCCCACCTGCGGTGAGGTAGCGCACTCCTTCGTTGTACACCCGGGCAAAGATTACGGCAGCGGTGGCAGTCCCGTCGCCCACCTGCTGCTGCAGGCGCCATAACAGGTCGCGGACCAGCATAGCGCCCATGTCGGCATCCCGATCCCGCAACTGGATTATGTGACGGGCGATGGTCCCGCCATCGTCGAAATGTTTGGGCGTCTTGTCGTGATAATCGACATTGTCAATAGCCACCAGGCGGGGGCGCGGCCCCAGCGTGGGCCGCACGGCGTTGGCTAGGGTATTCACACCCCGTTGGATGCCACGGTGGGTGGCCGGTTGAAAGACTACGCTGCGTCTTGGCATTGCGTTATCCCTTTACGGCTCCAGCCATCACACCCTCGACAAAGAGCCGCCGGAACAACAGGTACACGAGGACGATAGGGATAACCGAGGCAAAAATGGCCGAGTAGATGACTTGATAATTGGTCGAAAACTGGCCCACAGCACTCTGGATGAAGGGCAACAAGGTGCTGTTCTTGGGGTCGAGGTAGACGTAGGGCTCCAGAAACTGGTTGTAGATCAAGGGCAACATGATCACGATCAGGCTGACGATGGGCACCTTGAGGAGTGGGATAAGGATGTGGCGGATGTACTGCCAACTGCTCGCCCCGTCGATCAAGGCCGAATCCTCGATCTCCTTGGGAATGGCGCCGATGGCTGCCGTAAAGATCATCACCGACAGAGCCGTGCCCTTGATGTTGATCAGCACGATGGAAAAAAGCTGAAGCGCGGTGCGCACGAACCCTTCATCCGCATAGCCGGGGATCAGATTATAGAACCACTGGATCAACAGGTACTGAGGCAGGAGAATGAGCATGGCCGGGATCACCATCTGCAGCAGGTAGATGTTATAGACGGCCATCTGGTATCTGCGCTGCAATCCCGCCAGCCCGTAGCCGGTAAGAATGGACAAAAAGATCAACAGAACCAGGCTGACGACGGTCACGAGCAACGTCCTGAACAGCGCCCCCCAGAAGCTGGTGCCATATAGCTCTCCGGTCATCAAGGTGTTCCAGCCATTATAGCGATAAAAGCCGGCGAAGAACTCTTTGATCTGCTCTTCAGGGATGTTGTACTTCTCCCCGATCTGGCGCAGCGTGGTACGGGACATGAGGAATTCAGTCTGGGGGATGCCAAAGGCATCCTTCATAGCGTTCGTATCCAGTTCGTAGAACACGCTCAGGTTGCCGATCTGGGCGTCCATGCTGACCTCTTGGACCTCGGGCAGCCAAAGATGGAGGTCGGCCGATTCTTTGGTGGGCACAAAGCTGCGGACAAAGAGAGCGTAGAAGGGAAAGATGGTAACGGCAGTGTAGATCAACATCACCACAAGGGCGAATATCCTCAACAACCGCCGCCGCGCGCTTTGGGTCAACAACCTCTTTTCTCCGGATCTTGCCATGGTTTTCTCCCTCCTTCTAGTACTGCAGGCGGCGCTGCAGGCGCTGCAGGGATATACCAACCAAGACCAGGGGCAGGAAGGTGATCACGGCCAGGGTCATGCCCATGCCCAGTCTCTCGACCTGGAAGCCGTAGGTGAAGAACAGGATGCTGAGCAGCTTGGCCTCGGGGTTGACGTAGAGGGCTCCCATAGCCACCAACTCGTCAAAGACGGCAAAGGAGCCGATGAGACACATGGTCGTGGCCAGGATGAAGGATGGGACCATCTGGGGAAAATAAACCTTCCACAGCCGCTGCCAGTAGGAGGCGCCGTCGACAATGGAGGCCTCGATCGTTTCTTCCGGGATGGCCAGCAGTCCCGAAAGAAAGATGGCCATGTTGTAGCCGGCATAGCGCCAGCCGACCAACAGGGGTAAGATGAAGGCTGTACCCTCCGCCGAAAAGATATCTATCGGCTCTTTCAGCAGGCCCAGTTCCAGCAGAAGGAGGTTGGCCGTGCCGGTCTCGCGGGAAAAGAGCATCACTGCCATATAGCCGACAGCCAGGCCGGAGACCATCAATGGCAGGTAGACCACAGTGAAGAACCCACCTCTGAACCCGACTTCGTACAGCAGCAGCGCCAGGCTCAAGCCAAAGATGTAGACGGTTGTATAATTCAGCACCACAAAGACGAGCGTGCGTCGCAGGGCCGGCAAATAATCGGCCTGGACGCCCGCGTCGGTAAAGAGCGCCGCGAAGTTTCGCAATCCAACCGGGTTGATCTGCGGGTCGTTGAATTGGGCAATGTCAGTAAACAGGAAGGGGATGGCCACAAAGAAAGGGATGATCGTCAGCGTCACAAAGATCACCAATTGTGGCAGGATGAAGGTCCAGTCGCGTATAATGCGCCGGCGCTCCGTCTTGCTCATCTTCTTCTTGCCCTTGGTCGGGCGGTCAGGTGCAGTTGTTACAGCCCGGATTGGTGCAGCTTGCATAGTCCTATCCCTCCATAGAGAAGAGTGCCTGGACGCCCTCGCGCTTCAACCAGTCTGTAGGGGCAGATCCGGTGGACCTGCCCCTACAGAGGTGTCCAGCCCAAACCCGCGTATGGGCGCAACACTGCTGCGCTCTTTGACGGGTTGGAGGATCATCTCCTCGACCGCTAGGCCGGGATCTCGTAGCTCGCGTCCCAGTTCGCCTGGGCCTTGTCCAGAGCTTCCTGGACCGTGATCTTGCCCTGCAACAGGTCGGCCATGGTCTCGTTGTTGCCGTTGGCCTCCCAGTCCCAGACACCCTTGGAACCCTTCTTGCGGTAGGGGCTGGCTGACACGGTGCCGTTCAAGCCCTGCTCCCATTGGCCATCGGCCCACAGACCACCCTCTGTGCCGAACTCCTTCAGGACCTTTTGGTATTGCGGGCCCTGCAGGTCTAGCGGCTCGTCGAGGTCGTACAGCGGCCAGCGGCCTTCGGCCTGAGACTTCATCGGGACAGCCTCGGGGCTCCAGAACCAGCTCCAGGCAGCCTGCGTCTGCGCCCAATGTGCCGTGTCCTCGTTGCCGGCGCGGATGAACCACTGGTTGTCGATGTTCGGCGGTTGGGCGCCCTGGATCCAGACTGATTGCCCTTCGGCAGGCGGCGTCGCGGGCAGACCTTCCTGGTGGCCGGAGGTCGCAAACTCGGAGCCAGCGGCCAGCGCCTTGTCCCACACCCACGGGCCGTGGAGCATCATGACCGACTTGCCGGCGATGTAGGAGGCCTCCATGTCGCCCTCCCACTGGCGGGTCCAGAAGCTGGGCGGTATCCAGCCTTCGTCGTTGGCCTTTTTGAAGAACTCGAAGTAGTGGCGGTAGGGCGAGTCCTCGGCGTTGAACTTGGCCTTGCCGGTCCAGCAGTCGACCTGGCGATCTCGCCCTCCATCGGGGAAGGCCAGCGGTATCAGGTCGGTATAGAGGTTGC
>JASFHU010000110.1:0-9571 GCA_050123055.1 Anaerolineae bacterium | reverse complement strand
GAATGCCCTGCAAAAAGGGCAAAAAGGTAGTGTATGTTGTGTGTGCGCGAAGCGCACACACAACATACACTACGCCACTGACCTTTTTGCAGTGGAGTCATCCTTGGGTGTGGGGAAATCCCGCAGGTCAGCCGCACCCCATAAATCAATGCCCTGCGCCCGCATCCAGGTGGCTAGCCAGGAACGAGGGGTAGCAGTCATCTTTGTCCCCATCACAAGTCCATTCAAGGGCTGGCACCATAATCAGCAAGGGCCTCGGCAATGGCGCGTCGGGCATAACCCACGCCCACAGGGTTGGTGTTCAAGTAGTAGGGGATGAAGATCAGAGCTTGGGACAGCGCCCACCCGCGACCTCGTGCCCATGTCGCGTCATCGACTGCTAATGCGGTGCGGAACACGTCCCGACTCTCGCCGGAGAACAGGTTCCACGCGATCATCAAATCACAGGCAGGATCCCCTACGCCCAGCTCTCCGAAGTCGATCACAGCAGACAAGCGGCCCTGTTTGAACAGCAAGTTCCCGGGCAGCATGTCTCCGTGGAACCAGACGGGGGCGCCATTCCACTCGGGCGCTTGAAGGGTGGCTTCCCACGCCGCAGTCACTGCATCGGTGTCGAGCAGGCCATGCAAGGCGGAGATCGCCTCACGAGTGTAGGTGTCTCGCATCGCCAGCGGTTTGCCGCGGGTGGAGTCGTGCAGCCCAGGTGGCGGCCCGCCACCGACATCGATCTGTTGCAGGGCAATCAAAAACTGTGCCAGATCGATCGCCGCCTGGTTTGGATCGGCGATGCGATCGAGGGCTATGTTCTCGCCTTCGATCCAACGGTAGATGGACCAATGCCAGGGATACCCCTCGCCGGGCTTACCTTTCGCGACTTGAGCAGGGATAGCCAGCGGCAAATGCGGGGCAAGTCGTGGTAGCCACTGGCGCTCCAAGTCGATTTGACCCAGGGCCCAGTGGATTCGAGGGAGTCGCACGACCATGTCGTCGCCGAGACGATAAAGTGCGTTGTCTGTGCCGGAGGAATCAACCGGTCTGATGGGCAAGGCTGCCCACTTTGGAAACTGTGCGGCGAGCAAGCGGCTCACGAGGGATAGGTCGGTCTCTACCTCGTCAACATGCATTCTCCCAGCAGTCATAGGCACACTCCACCAGGAGACATAGAAGAAGTAGAGTTTCCCGCCCTCTCTTTCGCTGGATTGTGAACCCAGCGAAGCTCGGGCAATTTAGCTCATCACCAGCCCGCCGTCTACCTCGAGGGCCTGGCCGGTGATGTAGCGCGCGTCCTGGGAGGCCAGGAAGGCGCAGACGCCGGCAATCTCCCACGGCTCGGCCAGGCGGTTCATCGGGCAGTCGTTGGCCCGCATCTCCAGCCACTCCTCGCCCGTCATGCCCAGTTGCTCGCCCTGGCGGTCGGCCACGCTGCGGACCATGTCGGTCAGTGTGTTGCCGGGGCAGACGGCGTTGACGGTGACGCCATAGGGGGCCAGCTCCATGGCCACCGAGCGGCTCAGCCCGATGACGCCCGTCTTGGAGGCCGAGTATTCGGCTGTGGAGGGCCAGCTTGTCTTGCCGGCCATGGACGAGATGTTGATGATGCTGCCCGAACGCTGTTCCATCATCGCCGGGGCTACGGCTTGGTTGCACAAAAAGACGCCGGTCAGGTTGATATCGATGAGTCGCTTCCACTGCTCGAGGGATACCTCGGGCAACGGCGAGCCGGAATAGATGCCGGCCGACGTGATCAGGACGTCGATCCGGCCCCAGCGGTCCAGGGCTGCCTGGATGCAGGAGGCCACACTCTCTGGCTCGGTCACGTTGCAGGCCAGGGCCATACTCTCCACACCCTGGGCCGCAGATTCGGCCGCCACCGCCTGGTTTTCCTTAGCCAGCAGGTCCAGGCAAGCCACGTTGGCCCCCTCCCGGGCGAAGCGCAGGGCGCAGGCGGTACCGATGCCGCGGGCCGCGCCGGTGATTACGGCTACCTGTCCCGGAAAGCGCCGGGGTAGAGTTTCCTCTGTCATGATCGGATGCCTCCTTGACTCAAGCTACCTGGTGGAGCGGCGGCTCGCCGCGCAGAACGCGCATCAGGTTGGTATAGTCGCCTTGCCGGGTCTTGTTGCTATCTGCGTCCCCGCTGCTGCCGGCCGCTGTGTGGGGCGTCAGCAGAACGTTCATCGCCGGGTCGCGGGCCAGGGGCAGGAGTGGATTGTCAGGCCGGATCGGCTCCCACTCGAAGGTATCGAGGGCCGTCCCTGCCAGGTGGCCCTCCAGCAGGGCCCGGGCCAGCGCCGCCTCGTCGATCACGCTCCCGCTGCCGCAGCTAACCAGGAAGGCTCCCCGTTTCATCGTCGACAGCAGCCCGCCATCGAGGAGCATGTCGGTCTCGGGGTAGTAGGGCAGGAGCATACACAGGACATCGCATCCGGCGATGACCTCTTCCATGGTGGCATAGGTGATACCCAGCGCCTGATCGGCCTGCTCTGGCAGGCGGGTGCGCTTGTGGTAGAGGATGCGAGCCGGGCAGAAGCCCTGTAGCCGCCGGGCCAGCTCGGCGCCGATCTCGCCAAAGCCCAGAATGCCCACCGTCTGCCCATAAAGTATACCGATGCCGATGCGCCTCGACCAGTCGACGGAAAAGGTGTCCTCGTCGGTGCGGCGCGAAGGCTGGTCCCACTCCCCGGCCTCGTCGGCGATGGCCGCTACCTCACTTAGTCGCTTGACCAGGGCCAGGATCTGCAGGACCATGTGCTCGGCGACTTTGATGGTCGTCAACACCGGCCAGGCCGCGACCGGCACACCGGCCGCCCGCGCCGCCTCCAGGTCGATGTCGTGGGTCAGAGAGCCGAGACGCTGGATGAGCCGCAGCCGCCGCCCGGCGGCAATCATGTCGCCATCGACGGTCCCTGCCCGCTCGCTGATCAGGAACTCGATGCCTGGCAAGACGCGCAAGAGTTCTTCCTTGGGCGGGCGCCGCATCATGGTCACGGCCAGCTCCGGCGGCGCCGCGTCCAGGGCCGCCTGCTGGTGACGCTGACCGCGGTCGGTCAAAAACAGGACTGGATGCTGGTCAGACATTGCTTCTCCTCCAGGAATCGGGTATGCTTGGTGTGTACCTTTGGGCACGGGCAGACATCGGTCCAGCGGCCAAGAGCTTGTTAGCTCAGGCCGGTCCCAGCCGCTCACCGCCGTCCACAACTATGACCTCGCCGGTGATATAATCCGCCTCGACCAGGAAGCGGACCGCATTGGCTATGTCCTGGGCTGCTCCCCAGCGCCCCTTGAGTGTGCGTCCGGCCACGCGCTCGATCTGCTCCTGGCTGTAGCCGGGCGGGGGCAGGACCGGGCCGGGGGCGACGGCGTTGACGTTGACCAACGGCGCCAGCTCAATTGCCAGGGAGCGGGTGAGGGCCAAAAGCCCCGCCTTGCCGACGCTGTGGGCGACATAGCCGACAAAGGGCTTCCAGGCTGCCAGGTCCACAATATTGACTATCTCTCCCTCGCCGCGTTCCTGCATCATGGGCGCCACGGCGTCGGCCAGGTAGGCCGAGCCGTTGAGCAGCACGCCCAGCACCCGGTGCCAGTCTGCGAAATCGCCCAGCGGCAGGGGGGTCTTTTGCCAGATGGAGGCGCTGTTGACCAGGATGTCCACCGCACCGAATCGGTCGGCGGCCGCTGCCACCAGCGCCCGTGCCTGCTCCATATCCCCGACGTCGGCCTGGACGGCCAGTCCTTCCACGCCCAACGCCTGGGCCTCGGCGACTGTCTCCCGGGCCGCCGTATCGGAGCTATAGTAGTTGACGACTACGTTGGCCCCGGCCCGGGCCAGGGTCATGGTGATCGCCTTGCCCACCCGGTGGGCGCCACCGGTGATCAGTGCTGTCTTGCCTTCGATCTTCATCCTTCCCTCCCTCTGGGGCGCAGCATGCTGCGCCCTCTATACCACACCCCTGCCCTGGGCCTCCAAGCCCAATCGCTGCAGTGTGTCTGGCGTGGGGACGCCGTCGCGCGACCAGCCACGCAGGTCGTAGTAGCGGTCGAGCATCGCCTCGAAATCGTAGAGCTGCGCCTCCCCTATCGGTTCGGCGGATTGCTGCAAGCTGCCCGACTCCGGGTCGCGCTCAAAGCCGAACAGGGGTACCGTCTCCTCGGTGAAGCGGGCCGGCAACCGGTCATCGGCGCGGGACAGCCCCTGGCGCACGTTGTAGAGGCGCTCCAGGTTGACGATCCGCTCGCCGAGCTGGAGCAAGTCGTCGCCGGTCAATGGCTCGTCCCAGACTGCCGCCAGGCCGGGGGCCACGTCGTCGGGCAGCAGGCTGTATTCCTCGGTGGTGCTGAATTTGCAGATCCCCAGGGCGTCGGTCACGGCGCAATAGTGCTCGCCATACACAACCATGTCCGCTTTAAACTTTTCGTTGTCGGTCTCCATCAGCTCGGGCACGATCTCGGCCGGAAAGATACGCTTTGCAGTGTCCCAGGCGCCGCCCAGGTCGATAGCCGGCAGGGCGTAGAGGTGGTCGGCGCCACGGTTGCTGGTGGCGTGGCCCAGGCCAAAGCCCTTGGCCACGCGGGGCTCCTGGCGGGGTAGCTCCAGCCCCTTGACGTGCAGGGCGTACCGTTCGGCCTCACCCCCAAGCCATTGGGCGGCGCCCCGTACGCCTTCGGCCAGCAGGTCGCCGATGGGGCGTCGTTCGCCTGGCGGGTGCACGACATCCGCACCCTGCCGGTAGGCGATCCGTTCGATCAGCCCGGTGAGCGTGTCCTCGTCGCCCCATTCCAGCGACAGCTCGGGGTCGTCGAGCCGGCCCTTCTCGTGTAGCTCCATGGCAAAGGCGATCACCACCCCGGTCGAGATGGTGTCCAGGCCGTACAGATTGCACAGGTGGTTGGCATAGATGATGGCTTCCGGGTCATCGATCCAGCACATGGGACCCAGGGCGTTGGTCGTCTCGTACTCGGGTCCGCCGATCTCCACGGCGTAGGGTCCCTCGCTCACCCGCGACTTGCGGGAGCAGCGAATAGGGCAGGCATAGCAGCCCTTGTGCTCCACCAGGTAGTTGTCCATGGCAGCCGACCCGACCTCGTCGATGAAGGGCACCTGGGCCAGTTGGTGGTTTTTGGCCGGTTGGTCGCCGCTCAGGTTTTTGGGCTCCATCAGGAACAGGGTGCCAAGCTGGCGCAATCCGTCCAGGCGCGCATCGTCGCTTAGCTTTGCCGTGGCCGCCTTGGCCGCCATTCGCAGCTCGGGCGGGATGAGGGGGCGGCTACTGGCGCGGATGTGGATGGCTTTGAGGTTCTTGCTGCCCATGACCGCCCCCGGACCGCCCCGGGCCGCGGCCCGGTTGTGGTCGTTGATGATGGCCGAGATACGCACCAGGTTCTCCCCGGCCGGGCCGATGCAGGCCACCCGGCCATCTTTGGCCTTGGGCTCCGGCCCCAGGAGAACTTGGTGGGTCTCTTCGGTGGTCTGTCCCCACAGGTCGGGCGCCGCCTCGATGTGAATATCTCCGTCCTGGACTCGCAGGACCGACGGCTGGGGCGCCCGGCCGGTGATGAGGATGGCATCGTAGCCGGCGTGGCGCATCTCGGCGGCGAAAAAGCCGCCGCTGTTGGCATAGCCGTAGGCGCCGGTCAGCGGCGATTTGAAGGTCACGTGCAAGCGCGCCGAGGTGGGCCAGGGCGTGCCGGCCAGCGGCCCGGCAGTAAAGATGAGCACGTTGCCGGGAGACAGTGGCTCCACGTCGGGGCCGACCAGGTCGTAGAGCAGCTTGGCCCCTAAACCACGCCCGCCCATGAACTGGCGGAGGGTATCTTCCGGCGTCTCGACGATTTCGACGCGGGAAGAGAAAAGATCAACCGTTGCAGTTTTCATACACACCAATCCCTCGATTACTGCGCTAGCAAGTTTGTAGCTACAATTCCACAGCAGAGCATTCTCGTTTCCTAGGCACCCGGCAGGTACTGGCTCAGATCCACCCCACTGTACCGCACCCGTTCCTCGTACCCGCGCCGTTCCTTCTTTGAGGTAGCGTCGACACCGATCTTGGTGTGCACGCCTCGCGAATTGGCGGTCGGGTCCATCTCGTGGCCCTGGGCGCCGGAGACGAAAAAGGCATCCCGGTCCCAGTCCACCCGGGTGGTCAGTGCCCACATCACATCGGCCGGATCGTAGATGTCCACGTCGGGATCTACGACGATGCACCACTTGATGTTGACGTGGGCCGTAAAGGCTGCCAGAGCCACGTTTTTCGGCTCGCCCGGATTGCACTTGTCGATGGCGACGATGGCGGTAAAGCCGCTGGCGTAGGGAGGGATGTGCAAGCCGGCCACCTTCCGGGCCACATGGCGTACATGGTTGAGCAACAGCGGCTCGCGAGGAAGGACGTTGCCCAGATAGAGGTGCTCATTCCAGCCGGGGATCAGGGTCTGAAAAATGGGATTGTCGCGCCAGCAGACAGCGGTCGCATGAAAGACTGGGCTCTCCCACAGTTCGCCAAAGTAGCCGTGGAATTCGGCCAGGGGCCCCTCGGCCTGGCGCTCGTGGGGGCTCAGGTAGCCCTCAATGACGATCTCGGCCTCAGCGGGGATGTCTACGTCCACCGTGACCCCCCGCGAGACGGGGATTCCCTGGCCCCGGATCGCCCCGGCAATGAGCAGTTCGTCGTCGGGGTAGCGGGCGCCGGCGGCGATCATGATCGCCGGATCCAGGCCGATGGCGACTGCCACCTGAAGCGGCTCGTGCTTGGCCTCTTGCACGTCCAGGAACTCGCGCACGTGGCGCCACTCGTTGACGTTGAACCCAAAGAGGCGCGGGCCTTTGACCTGCATCCGGTTGTAGGACAGGTTGCCCCGTCCACTCACCGGGTCTTTGCTGACCACCACGCCGCCGGTGATGAACGGTCCGCCGTCTCCCGCGGCGTGGATGGGGATGGGAAGCTTCCGCACGTCCACCTCGTCGCCAGTGACGACATTACTTCCCCAGGCGGCCTGCTCAATGCGGACTGGGGGGATGCCGTTGGCTGGATCCAGGGCGTGGCTCATCACCTTGACCACCTCCCCACGCTCGCAGCCCAGGGCCAGAGCGGCACGCGCCTGGCTGGCCACTGCCGACGCAAAGATGGGCCAGTCGCTGCCACGGACGGCCTCGAAAAGCGGCGCCGGTCGCCGGCGCCGTTCCAAGGCTGCGGCCAGGTCGGCGAGCTCGTATTCCAGGTCTACCGGCCGTGTGATGCGCACCAGTTGGCCGGCGTCTTCAAGACAGTTGATGAATGAACGCAAGTCGTGAATCTCGGGCATCCCCGTCCCCCCTGTACCATAGGTTCTTCATTCTATCACAGATGGTGGCTTTCTGTCAACTGTATCTTAAAAGCCACCTGTCATTTCAAGTGTTCTTTAACAAGATGGCGTACCTTTGGCTACGCTCGCCGGAGGATGGCCAAGGCCTGCTCTGCCGATGCATCCTGGTGGATGATGGCCGAAAGGGCGGCCGTCATTGCCTCGGGGTCATCTGCTTCAAAGATGTTGCGCCCGATGGTGGCGCCGGATGCTCCCTCATCCATGGCTGCCCGGACCTCGGCCAGTATCTCAGCCTCGCCGCTCCGCCGGCCGCCGCCCATGATGAGCACCGGCTTGTAGCAAGCGCCGGTCACCTGGCTGAAGCCCTCGACGTAGGGCACTTTGACCCAGTCCGCACCCAGTTCGATCCCCACCCGGGCGGCCAGCGCCACGTTCTCGGTGGTGCGGGCCTCGGGGCCACTGCCCATCCCACCCGGCACCATCTCTGCCTGCACGGCCAGGCCCCAGGCCTGCGCCCGCCGCGTCACAGCGGCCAGGTTGTCCAGCGTTGCCCCCTCGGTGTAGTGACCGGGAAAGGCCGACACACACAGGGCGTCGGCCCCCAGGCGCAGGGCCTCCTCCACCCCGAACCAGACCGGCGCCGCGGTATCCGGCCCGAGTTTGGTGGGCGCGCCATCGGCCCGCAGGATCAGGCCCACGGGCGACAGGGCGCGGGCAAAGTGGCCCGCAATACCAAAGGAGGTCATGATCGCGTCGGCCCCGCCGGCCACGACTTTGGCGATGGTCTCGCCCGGACGCTCCGTGCCCTTGCCCGGACCAAAGATGGCGGCGTGTTCCGTGGCCACGATCAAGGCCCGTCCGTTTGGGCGGAATATGTGGCCGAGTCTACGGATCTTCATCCACTGCCTCCCCATTGTTCCAGTACGCGTTCCCAAAGGTCGACCAGCATGTCAAGGCCGCTGACTACCAGATCGGGCTCGATGCCCTTCTGCCGGACTGAGTCTTTGTCGTCTATGCCGGTGGTGACCAGCACGGTCTTGAGCCCGGCCTGCTGGCCGCCGCGGATGTCTGTCTCCAGGCGGTCGCCGAGGACGGCGGTCTCAACTGGGTGGCTTCCGAGCCTCTGCAGCGCCAGGTCAAACAGGGGCCGGGCCGGCTTGCCGATGACGATCGGCGCGATGCCGGTCGCGGCCTGGAGGGCGGCCAGGGTGGCGCCTGCTTCAGGCACGAGCCCCTCCTCGGTGGGGCAGAGGAGATCGGGATTGGTACCCACAAATCGCGCCCCGCGCTGCAAAAGCAGCGCCGCGTACTTGAGCTTGTCGTAGGTCAAGGTCGAGTCACCACCGACGACGACTGCATCGGCAGGTTGGCTCGCATCGTGTACCATCGAGAACCCGGCCCGGTGGAGCATCTCGGTTAGCGCCGTCTCGCCGATCACGTAGAGGCTGGCCCCCGCACCGAGCTCGCTTTCCAGATAGCTGGTCGTAGCCGTCGCTGCGGTCAGGATCTGCTCTTCCTGGATCTGGACGCCTTGCCCAGCCAGCCTCTGTCGATATTCTCCGGCAGTCTTGGTTGCATTGTTGGAGACCACGACAAAGGATATCCTTCGGTCTTGTAGAAAGGCAAAGAATCGCTGTAGACCGGGCAGCGGAATGGGGCCGCGAAAGAGCGTGCCGTCCATGTCGACGATCAGGACCTGCACGTCCTCAAGACGAAAGCCTCGTTTCATGATGCCATCGCCTGGCCCAGCCGCCGGTAGGCCGCGAACTGTCGCTCATAGATCGGCGCCTGGCTGTCTGCAGGGTCGATCCTGCGGGCTGAGACTTGAGAGCGAGCCTGTACCGTTTCCACCAAGTCGGAGAGACCCAAAGCGACCCCGGCCAGCATGGCAGCCCCAAGAGCAGGGCCGTGGCTGAACTGACTCAGGTGCAGCGGCAAGCCGGTAACATCGGCCACGATCTGGGGCCAGAGAGGGCTCTGCGTCGCGCCGCCGATCATCCACATCTGCTCGATCGCCAGGCCGGCTTCTCGCAGATGCTCCAGCGCCCATCTCAGCTCGTAAGCGGCTGCCTCCAATATGGCCCGCCCCATGTCGGCCCAGGTATGGTCCAGGCGCAGCCCCACAAAGCCGCCGTGCCTCTGGTCCAGTAGGGAACCTGGCACCCCGCGCACCCCGGTCTGCGGCAAGTAGACCAGTCCACCGCAACCGGGCGCTGTCCCATCCAGTGCCGCGTTGAAGGCTGGCCATTTTGTAGGGGCGCAGCATTGCTGCGCC
>JASFHU010000109.1:0-9588 GCA_050123055.1 Anaerolineae bacterium | reverse complement strand
ACCACGGCAACGGCAAACTCGGCCGGGTCGTCGGCCAGGACCAGTTCCTGATCGGGGACCAGGTCGAACCCCTCGCAGCCCAGCGCCGTAGAGACGATGGCTTTGCCCATCCCCATGGCCTCCAGTACCTTCAGCCGCGTTCCCCCGCCGATGCGCAAGGGGATCACGTACAGGCCGGAGGCGGCGATGTAGGGCCGCACGTCCTCGACCCAGCCGGTCAACACCACGCCCGGATCGCCGGCCAACGGGGCCAGGCGCGCGTGGGGACTCTTGCCCACGGCCCAGAAGCGCGTCTTGGGAGACTGGCGGCGAATCAGGGGCAGGACGTTCTGCGAAAACCAGAGCACGGCATCGACGTTGGGCCGAAAGTCCATCTTGGCTGTGAAGACCAGGTCCAGGTCCCCGGGGCCCTCCTGCGCCTCGAGGGGTGGCACAGGCGCGGTGTAATAGTCCATGTCCACGCCGTTAGGCACCAAGGCGATCTCCAGGCCGGGGATCAGTTTCTGGAGAGCCGCGGCGTCGGTGTCAGAGACTGCGACGACCCGGTCGGCGGCGAGGCAGGCGCGGCGCTCGTAGGCGCGCAACCGGCGCCATTGCACGTAGGAATAGGCCGCGGCGACCCAGCGCCTGGGCTGGCGAAGGTCGGTCTCAAAGGCCCGCTGCTGCAAGACGTATTCGGCATTGTGATCGTCGTAGACGAGCAATGGCCGCTTCAGGTCCCCGCGCATGTCGGCGACCTGAAACAGGTACTGGGCCAGCTCGATCCCCTCCACCTCTACCACATCGGGGTCCAGGCGCTCCAGCGTCTCGGCCAACGCGTCCCGGAAAGCGGGCGAAGGCAGTCGCTGGGCCATGTCGGGCAGGCGCGAGAGGACGAGACCCTTCAAGCGCTGGTCCATGGTGTGCTGAGGGGCAGGGAATATCTGCACACTCCGGCACAGGTCGTCCACCGGAGTCTTTTTGCTCTCCGCGGGATCACCAAAAGAGATGAGGTGCACCTCGTGGCGCTGGGCCAGCCCGACGATGAGGTTATAGTTGCGCAGAGTGGTGCCCTGGTGGGGTGGGAAGGGGAACTGGGGTGTCAATACCAGGATCTTTTTTGCGGCATCGTTGCGCGTCATAGTACCCGGCTACGCTTTGAGTGCTAACTCGTAGATGGACTGGGTCTCGCGGGCAGCCCGCTCCCAGGAGAACCGTTCCGCCTGGCGCACTCCCTTGTCCTGCAACTCTTCGCGGAGTTCGTCATCGTTGAGAATGCGCCACATGGCAACGGTCAATTCGTCTACGTCGTGGGGATCGATTAGCAAGCCTGCATCCCCCACGACCTCCGGCAGCGAGGCGACGTTGGAAACGACCGCCGGTAGACCACAGGCCATCGCCTCCAGCGGAGGCAGGCCAAAGCCTTCGTAGAAGGCGGGGTGGGCCAGCATCTCGGCAGCATTGTAGAGGTAGAGCAGGTCCTCGCTCGAGACCCGACCCACGAAGTGGACCCGGTCGTCCATCTCCAGGTCTTCGACGAGGGCAAAGGCATCCTCAAAGAGCCAGCCCTTGCCCCCGGCCAGTACCAGGCGCACATCCTCCTTGTAGCACTCCATGAGCTGCCACACCGCTCGCAGCAGGGTGGGAACGTTCTTGCGCGGCTCGATGGTGCTGACGAAAAGGATAAAGGGACCGTCCACACCGTGGCGGTTGCGAACCTGCTCCCGGGCCTCGGCCTTGTTCAGGGGGCGGAAGATGGGATTGGCGGCTTCATAGACGACGGTAATCTTGTCCTCGGGTACCCCCAGGTGCTGCATGGTGTCGCGCTTGGTGCTCTCTGAAACGGCGATGATGTGGTCGGTCCAGCGTACCGCCTGGTCTATGTGGCCGTAATAGCGCGCACTCTCTTTCGTTAGAAAGTGGGGATAGAGCAGAAAGGCCAGATCGTGAACGGTGATGACCGACCTGCAACTGAGACGATGCGGCGGGATGAAATCGGGGCTATGCAAGACGTCCAAGCCAAGGCGCATCAGCTCGACGTTCATGGCATAGCGCTCCAAACGGTGGTGGCTCGGGGTCCACAGCGATACCCGCCGGAAATTCTCTCGTTCGAGGATAGTCGTATCGTCTTTGCGGCTCTGTAAGAGAACGTACTCGTTCTCCTGATCCACTTTGGCCAGGCCGTTCACCAGGTGAAGGATGTACTGGCCGATCCCGGCTTGACTATAATAGACCAACCGGGCATCGATTCCAACGCGCATTGTCTCTCCGATCTGGCGTTTCACAAAGCAAAACGCCCCCCATTATCCAGGCGGTTGTGCATGGAGGGCGTCTCTGACCCATATCCGCCAGTCATCATACCATTTTTGGCCAGGGGCGTCAAATTTCGGGACGGTCAGCAATTGGCCGGATGCCCGAAGTCAACTCGGAGCCCCCAATCCAGGTAGCTCCAAACTTGCCCCCTCCATCTCGAGCATTCGGTGCTTCATGTCTAGCCCGCCGCCAAAGCCGGTCAGGCTTCCATCGCTGCCCAGCACCCGGTGGCAGGGCACGAGGATAGGCCAGGGATTGCGGGCCATCGATTGGCCTACCGCCCGCGCTGCGCCCGGCGATCCTGCCTGGTGGGCGATCTGGCTGTAGGTACGCGTCTGGCCGCGGGGGATGGCCCGGGTGATGGCCCACACCTGGCGTTGGAACTCGGTGCCGATGGTGCCATCCAGGGGCTCGTCAAAATCGACTGCTTCCCCCTCAAAGTAGGCCTGGAGTTTGGCGACCAGGGTGCCTACATCCAGGCCGGGCGTGGCGACCGGAGCCGCCGCACTGCTTGCGGGTAGGCGGCTGAGGGCCTCGGCCTCACTCGCCCGCGGCAGGCACAGCGCTACCAGCCCCCGCTCCGACCAGGCGATGCCTACCCAGCCGAATGCAGTCTGGCAGACTGTGGCGCCGATTTCATCCTCGAGTTTGGGGCTCATCCTATACTCCTTACTTCCAGGCCATGCAACCGAAGTATCATTGTACACCAACAGATCGGCAACGGCAAACAGTCTTGTTAGCAACCGTGTGTTGCAGAGGGCGTCAGCTCATGGCCGGTCCGCGGGCGATTCTGAGCGCACGCAGGTGCTCGTGCGAGGGCAGGTCGGCGGTCACGCCGACGTCGGCAACCACCACCCGCGCCCCGGCCTGCCGGGCCAGGACGTTGATGGCCGCTCCCCCTCGAAGAAAGTTGAGCACCATCTGGGCCGTCACCTCAGAGGGGTAGGCGCTGACGCTCTCGGCCACGATCCCGTGATCGCCTGCCAGGACGACGACTGCCTTGCGGTCCAGGCGAGGCAGGGGTTGCCCGGTGATGCCGGCCACTTGGATCGACAGTGCTTCCAAACGCCCCAGGCTACCCTGGGGCTTGGTGAGCACACTCTGGCGGGCCCGGGCCTCGGCCATGGCTGCCTCGTCCAGCGGCGAGATGAGGCTGCAGGTACGGGCAATGGTCTCCACAGAGTGGATGATCGATTTAGTCAAGTGCTTTGTACCTCGAAGAAGAATCGTTGTTGAAAACGCCGCAGCAAGCGCAAGACGGGCGCTGCGAACAGGAGTAGCAACACGAAATTACCGGCCGCCCGGAGCAGGTCCCACCACAGAGAGGTGATGCCGTAAAAGACGGCATAACGCTTGACCGTCTCGATCAAACCCAGGCCAGGCTGCCAATACATCTCGGACTGTCCGGCGGCAAAGACGTAGGGCCAGAACCAAACGTTCATCAAGACGCCAAAGGCGAAGCCCAGGAGCAGGCCCCAAGCGGCCAGCATCACAGCCTCGGCGCGGGGGCGCCCCTCGAGGCTGGGGAGCCAGCCCGACATCAGGCCCACCCAACCAGCCGCAAACATCTGGTATGGCAGCCAGGGTCCGACCCCAAAGCCCAGAAAGGCGGACACAGCCAGCGAAAAGACCCCCAACAGAAAGCCAAAAGTCGGCCCATAGACGTAACCGCACAGGATGGGCAGCAGGAATACGAGGGTAAACCCCGCCGGTCCTGGCACGCCCCGGAGGACGGCGTTGGCCGCCGTCAGGATGCCGAGCACGGCTGTGAGCTTGGCGTTCATCAACCCGCCGACCAGGCTGCTCAATACGGCCCCCAGGCAGAGGATGACCAGCAGGACAAAGATAAGCGGCGCATCCTGCGAGTGGGCCATGGCGCCAGAACCCTCGCCCAGTTGGGGCACAAAGAAGGGGTAAAAGAAGGAACCCAGGCCGATGAGGCTGGCCATGCCAAGGATGGCGGCGTTGAGCAGCCGTTGCGCCGATGGGAACGAGCGTGTCTTCAATTCAGCCCTGCCTCGTGTGGTGGGTGATCGAGAGGTTGGGCATCGTCACCGGGCGGCTGGTACAAGCTCACAACGTCCTGCACGGTCAGGAGGGCCGGGTCGCGGAACAACTTGTTGATCTGCGAAGCAAAGACCAAGGATTCACTCATCACCTGGCGGGCAGGGCCATCCACCACCACCTGGCCGTCACCCAACAGAA
This sequence comes from Anaerolineae bacterium, assembly GCA_050123055.1. GTDB lineage: Bacteria > Chloroflexota > Anaerolineae > JAAYZQ01 > JAAYZQ01 > JASFHU01. The sequence goes on along the minus strand of JASFHU010000109.1, from coordinate 5,091 downwards.
TGACCCGGTCGGCGCAACTGGCAACCAACTCTACGTCGTGGGTGGCCATGATGACCGTCCGGCCATGCGCCTTTTCCCGCTGCAAAAAGTCCACCAGGGCCGCCTTCTGCCGGTAGTCCAGTCCCCGGGTTGGCTCATCGAGGAGCAAGATCTGGGGCTCGGCCACCAGGATCGAGGCCAGGGCTACTCGCTGCCGCTCGCCGACACTCAGGTCGCGGGGATAGCGGCCGGCGTGGGCCGTGAGGCCCAGGGCACCCAGCAGCCCGTCATAGTTGCCCGTGGGCCGGCCATGACCGCGCAGTGTAAAGTCCAACTCCTGCTGCACCGTATCGTTGAACAGCAGAGCGTTGGGATTCTGCGGCACGTAGCCGATCACCTGGATGATCTCCTCGGTGTCAGCCCGTCGCGTGTTCATGGACCGTTGGGTACCGGGCTCGATGATCTGCACCTGGCCCTGATCCGGCTTGAGGAGACCCACGAGATGCTTGAGCAGTGTCGTCTTGCCTGCACCGTTGCGACCCATCAGGGCCACAAACTCACCCTGGCCAATGTCTAGCGAGATATCCTGGAGTGCCGGGTGACCGTTGTAGGAAAAAACGAGGTTTCGCACCGAGACTGCATGATCCGCTTGGCGGGTTGGGTATGGTGTGGTACCAGCCGCACGGTGTGGAGGCCCCCCCGTCGCCTGCTGACTCCTGCTCTCCACCTTTCTGGCAAAGCGGCGGCCCTCCTTGATCGTCAGGGGCAAGGGCGACCAATCCAACGCCTTGGCCAGCGTGATGAGGGGCGGCGTGAGGTCCACCTGGCCCAGGACGGCGCGCGGCTCGTCCAGCAGCGGGGGCTGGCCGTTGCCGGACAGATAAAGGACACGGTCCACGTATTGCACCACGCGTTCCAGGCGGTGCTCTGACAGAATGATAGTCAGGCCCAGATCCTGGTTCAGCTTGACCAGTGTATCCAATACCTCCTCAGCCGCCTGGGGATCTAGCTGCGAAGTGGGCTCATCCAGGACCAAGACCTGGGGTTGGAGGGTCATCACGGCGGCGATGGCAACCCGCTGGCGCTCGCCACCCGAGAGAGTGTTGACGGAACGCCGTCGCAGATGGGCGATGTTGAGTTGGTCCAGCGCTTCTTCCACCCGCTTGCGCATGACGATGGGATCGAGCCCCTGATTCTCCAGGGCAAAGGCCATCTCGTCCTCTACCTTGTCCACCACAAACTGGGCTTCCGGGTCTTGGAGGACAAACCCGACCAGATCGGCCATCCCCCTTGGTCCCAGGGCGACAGGATCGCGGCCATCAACCTGCACCTCTCCGGCGATGGTCCCGCCATAGAAGTGGGGCACGAGGCCGTTGAGACAGCGCAAGAGCGTGGACTTGCCCGCGCCCGATGGGCCAATGACCAGCAGGAACTCGCCCTCTTCGACCTCCAACGATAGGTCTCGAAGGACGGTCAACTCACTGCCAGGGTAGTGATAGGACAGGTGTTCAAATCGGATCATGGTACGTGCTCCGTACTCTGTACTCCAGACGATACGACCCCGCGAGACTCGGGCCGTGGGGCCACGAGCGCTGGCAAGACTAATAGCAGCAATGCCGCCCCGACCCAGGGGTTAAAGGGCGGCAGCAAGGGGTTGGGCGGATAGGGGCTGTAGTAAAGGGTCTCGGGGGCGAGCTGCCTGGCGACCATGACCACGGCGATCACGACGGTGCTGGACAGGACGATGGCCGTGTCGCGCACGCGCCAGCGTGGGCGACGATAGCGGGTCCGGTGCACACGCCGCCCCTGAAGTACCAGGATCGCCAGCAAGGCCGCTGTCCCCAATCCAGCAAGTAACCAGCCCCAGGTCTGGCCCCCCGGCAGGAAGGCCAGCATCATCATCCCGACCAGCAGGCCCACCAGCGCGAGCAATGTGCCTGCCTGGCTCAGTAAGGCCCGGTGTTGGGAAAGAGGATTCACCATGCTACCAAATCCCCGCGCCTCCATGGTCTCTGCCAGTTGGATGGCCCGCTCCAAGCTGTTGGCCAGGAGGGGGATCACCAGCGGCAGCAGGTCGCGCAGGCCGCGAAATCGATGCCCCCGGATACGCTGCGCCTGGCGTATCTCTTGTGCGCTCAGGACCATTTGGGGAACAAAGGTGATGGCGATAGAGATAACGACGCCAGCCTGGAACAGAAAAGCGGGGGTGGAGCGCAAGAGTTGGTAGTGATCCACCACGGCGTTGAAGGCAGCAAAGACGACCAAGATTGTAAAGAGTGCCAGGCCGCTCACTGCCCCGGCGATGATGGTTTCAAGCGTGACCGGCCCGCCCACGATGGGCCAGCCCTCCGGCAGGCGGAAGAGCACGATCTGGCCTACGTGGATCGACAGGGCGTTGAAGGGAATGGCCAGAAGGAAGAGAAAGAGACCGATCCGGACAAAGCTCCCCCAACTGCTGCCCACGGTCGACGCCTGGCCCAGGGCAGCATACACAATCCAGGCGGCGCCCAGGACAAGGGCCAGGTATAGCGGATTGCGCAGGATAAAGGCCGGCAACGCCGCGGCGACGAGCCAGGCTACCCAGGACCAAGTGTGAAACATCTCAACGACCTCTAGCCAACCTTCGAGCCACCTGGCAATGGCCCGCGCTTGTAGAGACGCCCCGCCGGGGCGTCTCTACCGGGCGCATTTGTCTGTGGTGGTGTGCCATGAACATGATGGTTACCTACGACGCAGCCAGACCACGGCCCCGATCAGGGCCAGGCCAGCGAGAGCGAGACCGAAAGGCCAGTAGCTGGACAGGCTCTGCCCGGTAGCGGCTGTGGGTACGGGACTCGGGCTCGGCTGAGAAGCGGTGGCTGTGGGTAGTGCTGTCGGCGCCGTAGTGGGCGATGGGACTGGGGTGACGGCTGCCGCGGTGGGCGCTGGCGTCGGCCGGCTAGCGGCCGGCGTGGAGGTCGGTTCCTCGGTCGGCAGGGTGGTTGGTACGGCCGTCGCTGGCATACAGACCTCCTCGAACGTCACCTCCACGGCTGGTGGTGTGCTACCATCGCCCCAGACCCAGGCTTCGACAGAGCCGGGCCGGACTTTGCGCATCGCCGCGCCAAGCGCTGAATAGGTCCACTCGCTCTCATCTGGCTCTTGGTAAAAGTAGTTCCAGTAGGCGCAGTCGCCGCCTCCCATGCACTGGCAAAAGCAGGGTTCGGCCGGATAGGCGCAACCCTCTCCCGCGATCTGGCAGATGGTGAGGCCCATCCCGCTGGAGACGTCTACGATGGCCTCCAGATCGGACTCGGCCAGTAGGTCGGCACCGCTGAGCTCGTCGCCCTCAAAGGCTACGCAGCGGGTCTCTGTGCGGCCATCGTCAAACTGTATGACCAGCCCGGCCTGGGCGCCGGGCGGGCCCTGGCTGTCCTGACCGGCCGATACTTGACCAGGATTGCTGGCAAGGGTCAGCAGCAGGAGTATCAGTCCGGGGAACCAGATGAACTTTTGTGCTTGCATCATGTACCCTTGTCCATCTACTTCGTAAACTGCCTGCCAGGGGGGCGCAGCATGCTGCGCCCCTACAAGGCTATTCTTGTCCCTGGTGGTGCCTCAGACGGCATGTTAACTACTCCAGGGAACGGCGCGAACCGGCCCGCTCGAAGTAGAGCTTCCTACCTCTTTCGGCTCAGGGCATAGCCGCCGCCTGCGAGGGCCAGGCCGCCCAACAGCAATGGCAGGGTCAGGTTGACCAGCGCACCCCCGGTCTGGGGCACGGTGGCGGGTGCCGCCGCTTCGCCCACGGCCATGGTGGCAAAGGGGAAGGCCTTGCCAGCCAGGGCTGGCAGAGCCTGGATCGTGGCCAGCAAGTTGTCGTCGGGCATGGCTGCTTGCCAGGCAAAGGCGCCGCTTTCATTCTGCAGGGCTTCCAGGGCCGCGACAGGTGTGTTGCCTGCCCCAGTGGTCCAATCCGCCCTGGCCGGATCCTGGCCCGCGGCAATGATGGCCTGGATGGTGACGGCGGTCGAGTTGGCATCGGTGGCGGTGCCATATTCGGATGGATTCTGATAGGGCCAGCCACCATCGTCGTTCTGGATGCCCTTGTAGTAGGCCAGCGCCGGGGCGAGGGCATCGCTGCCGCCGGCAGCGGCCAGGGCCTGCACCGCATAGGCTGTGCTGTTGGTGTCGCCGGCAGTCTCGGCTGAGGCGTCCCAGGCCCAACTGCCGTCATCCTGCTGCGCGTTCTCGGTGTAGGCTATGGCTGCGGCTGGGATGGGACGCTGCGCACTCTTGAGGGCCAAGATGGCCAGCGCGTGGCCGACAAAGGTGTCGGTCTCGGTGCCGATTTTGCCATCCGTTCCGACCATGCCTTCCAGCTTGGCGACCGAATCCACGCCGCCGAACTGGCGTGGATGCTCGCCCGCGGCTACGGCGGCCAGGATCAGCTTGGCCAGATCGCCGCTCGTAGCGGCAGAGGCGGCATTTGCTTGCAGATAGGTGAGGGGCGTGTTGCCGTCCTGGTTAAAAGAGGCCGGGTCGGCGCCCACTGCCGCAATGGCCAGCACGACATCGGCGGTTGAGCCGACGGTACTGTCGGGGCTGAAGCCGCTACCAAAGCCACCGTCTGCATTCTGTTGTGTGTTGAGGTAATCCAGGGCTGCCGTAGTATCTGCAGCCAGAACAGGTAGGGCGCTGCTCAATAGCGCTGCCAGAACCAGGGTCACAATCATGATCCGCTTTTGCATTGCTCCTCCTCGAGTTATAGTGTCCATCCCATTTGCCTTACGGGATCTCGGTCTGCCATGGTGTGTGAAAGAAACAGAACCCCGACCTTTCGGTCAGGGTTTCTCTTAACTAAAAACCCCTTGCCTTTCGGCAAGAGGAGGTTCATGGGCCCAAGGCCATGCGCCTACCCCCTTTCCGCGAAGGTTCGCAGTGCGCGATCGCGGCGGGCGTCCTGGCTTCCTGGCGGATGGTTACCAATCTATCTGCCGGGTTACAGTTGCGGGACAGCGCCGGACTCTGCATGAATGGGTTCACACACCACCGGCTTCCCCCCTTAGGCCCCGTGCATCCGGACAACGGGGCACCTCGATCTGCAGTATTCACTTGTGACGACAGTATAAC
>JASFHU010000108.1:0-9589 GCA_050123055.1 Anaerolineae bacterium | reverse complement strand
CAACGCGCATACCCAAGAGTGTGCGGGCTCGCTGCTGTTCATGCTGCAGCCGGGCACCTTCCAAGGCTTGGGCTACTTGCTCCGAGACAGATTCGATCAGCGCCATCTCCTCCTGTGACAGAGGGTTTTCTGGATCAGCCTGCACACCCAGCACGCCAATCAGCTCACCGCCTCGCACATTCAGTGGAGCCACCGCCAGGGATTGGTTGTCAGAGTCTGGCAGGACGAACTCCTTGCGCCCAACTGCCTCCCCCACCTCCGGCGCCCAAAGGTCGACAGCGGGGACAACGGCACTCTCGTTGAACAGATAGCCTACCGAACCGAATCTATCCCTATAGATCTCCCAGCCTTCCCGGCTCATGATGCGGGTAAGGCGTTCCAGTTCTTGCAGATACTCATCGGTCTCCTGGCGCAGGCGAGTGGATTCAATGGCGATGGCGATCTGCCCACACAGTCCTTCGAGCAATATCCGGTCATCATCTGTCAGCGCCCCAGCCTGGTCGCTCTGGACGTCCAAGACGCCCAATACCCTTCCGCGCTGCCCATCACCCGACCCGTTATCGGGCTGGCGAGCCCGCTGCAGGATGATGGGTACCGCTAGCTCGCCCCTGGTCTCGGGAAGAAGCGGATGGTAGAGCCATTCCGGGTCCCGGCTGACATCAGCAGATAGGACGGGCTGTCCACTGGCTGCAGCTCGACCGACAACACCCTCGTCCATGGGAATTGAGTGCTGCCGTTGTGCCATTTCCCGTCCGACGTCCCCGTATCCGGCCACGGTCGACAGTTTGTCTGCTTCCTCATTGAGCAAGAAGAGCTGGGCGTGATAGTACCCAAACCGCTCCTTGACCAGCGTTACGACCTTGTTGTAGAGCTCGCCCAGGGCCGGGGAGGCGGCGATCTCCTGAGCAACCTCGGTGGTGGTTTGTACCTGGCGACCACGGCGTTCCAGCGATTCCTGGATCTGCTGCTCCAGGCGCTTCTGCTCGGTAACATCGACGAAAGCCTCCAACAGAAGCTCTTCCCCCTGGAGGGTCACGGGAACAGCACTCTTGAGGATCGGAACTTGACGACCATCCCTGGTGACCAATACACGCTCAGATCTATCGAGTCTCTGCCCCAGGTCAAGGATTGGGCACCTATCGGCGTCGGCAGGGCACATCGTCTCATGACACATCCGCCCAACCACGAGATCCTCCGATTCGTATCCCATCGAGGCCAGCGCCGATTGATTGGCCTGGCGAATCCTTTTGTCGATGCCGGTGAGCATGACACCAAAGGGCATCGAGTCAATGAGCGTCTGCAAAGACTCGCGCGACTGCCTGATCCCTTGCTCCTCCCTTTTTCGCGCGCTGATGTCCACAAAAACACCCTGCGTGGCGACTTGACCCTCATACTCGGTAAGGGTACTATGGAGCTCCACATCGACGACCGAGCCATCCTTCTTGAGCAGGCGCGCCTCGTACCGATCCGGCACCGGTTCACCCTCGACTCGACGGCGGGCAATAGTGGCCACCCGCTCCCGATCTCCGGGATGCACAAAGTCAAAGACCATGCGTCCGATGAGCTCATCGGGGCCGTCGTAGCCCAACAGGCGGGCTCCCTCGCGACCGGCGTAGCGCAGAATGCCACTGCGATGAATAAAGATTCCCACGGCGAGATTGTCGGCCAAGTACCTGAACTGCTCCTCGGCAATGCGTAGCTGGGACATGGCCACCTGGCCCAGCGCCACGTTGACCTGAACCATCGTGCGCCACAAAAAGTTGGCAGTTTCAAGATCGGTCAGCCCAGGCTCTAGGATATCGATCAAGCAAGACAGTGCCTGTTGCACGGAATCTATCTCAAAACCCTGCGCGATCCGCTCATTGGCGATGGCCTTGACAAACTGTGTGAACATCTCGGCATCGCCTGACTCCAGACCAGCGGCAATGACCAGCCAGGTGTTGCGCGCCGACTCTAACCTGACGTGTTCGAGCATCTCAGTGTAGCCACTGATCGCTTTCAGCCTCCGGCTGTACTCCTCGGCCAGCATGTCCAGGTTAGTCCTGATCTGTGTCGCGAGTCTACGCATACTACTCGCCTCCTTTGGCGGGCACGCCTCGGGTCAAGCCCAGGGACCGGGGACGAGGTTCTCCACCCCGCGCCACGTCCACATCCCCATGCCCTTCGGCCGATGAGTTGGGTGGACGCGACAGCTCGTCACTGTTGCCCAGCCGGATAAAGACCGGGCGCCCTAGAGCAATACCCAACTCACGCACTGCCGTCTGTGCCAGCGTCTCGGGATCCTCAAAGCCGCGCATGCGGGCAGTGATCTCCCGCAGATTCCGCTCGCGACCGGCACGAGCCCTCGTTTCCTCCAGCTGTCGGACATTCTGGATGACGATAGCAGCTTGCCCAACCAGGACTGAGAGACGCTGAATCTCTGTCTCGGAAAAGTCGGTGGGCTCGGAAAAGAGTGCATCCACATAGCCGATCCATTGTCCGGCCACGGTCAGCGGTCCGATGAGGATGCTGCGGATCCCATATTGCTCAGCATACCGGGCTCGCACGGCTTCATCAAGGCGAGGGTCGGATTCGGTGTCGGCAATAACGGCCGGTTTGTCGGGATAAAAGAGATCCGAGGCTGGAGACCCCCGCAGTGCGTAGCGACGGGAACCCGCGGATGGTGCCGCACTCCAACGGGCAATAGGATGCGCCCACTCTGGCACATCGTTCCCAATCCACGGCCGGTTGAATAGGCTCAGGCTGGCACCGCGATCTGCTCTCCCGAGCACAGTATGGGCTCGCAGTACCCTCAGAACATCGTCGTACGACTGAGCCTCGGCCAACTCGGCGCTGACCAGATAGAGATTTTCGGTCTCAATCAGGGCTTGCTGGGTCTCATCCAGAAGACGCTGCTTGTCCAAAGCCTCGGCCACCTCGCCGACAACAGCAGTGGCCGCAGCGATATCTTGATCGCTCCATGGCTGCGCGCCCTCGCGGCTGAAGCCCAAAACGCCAATCACCTCATCGTACAACTGAATGGGAATGGCCAGTTGCGCCTCTGAATCGGCTTCGACGACCGTCTCAGCTTGGCGCACAGCCTCAGTCATAGCCGGCAACCAGGCGTCGGAGGTCGGTCCATCCTCGTCGTCGAAACGAAAGTAGCCCTTGCCAGGTCCGATAAGGGCAGGATAGCGCTCCCAGTGCTCCCGCAGGTAGCGTCGCTGAACGGCAAGCGCTTCCTCGAGCACATTTTCCAGTTCCTGCCGGCCCGTTTCGACCTCGGTTCGGGTTCGCTCCTGCTCGGCCACCATCTCCCGTAGGCCATCTACCATCGTCTCCAAGCTGTCAGCCAACTCGGCAAGGGCCTCGATCCGTTCGCCTTCAGGCAGGGCTGGAAACTCTACATCCAGATCCCCTTGGGCCACAGCCTGGACAATGGCCAGCAGCTCCCGTGCCTGCGCCTCTACCGACCGTTCATATTCTTCCAGCGCAGTTCTGTCCATGCTCAACCTCTCTGCGGGTGTACTCGATTACTCTTTCGAATAGGATGGTTCACCCGACTCTGCAATCAATCGATCTTGGGTACCCAGACGGATGACTGCCTTGGAAGCACCCAGCATTTGACTCAACTCCTCGACCGCTACTCGCATGAGGATCCCCGCATCGGGACTGCGGTGAATCCGCTCGGTGATATCACGGACGCGTCGTTCCCGCTCGGCACGGGACTGGGCACGCCTGATCATGCCTGCATTGTCGATGGCAGTGGCCAATTGGTCGGTCATGGTCTGGAGTACAGCGACATCCTCGGCTGAAAAAGCGGCGGCTTGGGTGCTCTGGATGCTCAATGCGCCCAGGGCCTCTCCCCGGCTGATGAGGGGCAGTGCCAGCTCGGTGCGGGTATCGGGCAACAACGGGTTCGCAAAGTGTACCGCCTCCATGCCCACATCCATGGCGACGCGAGGCTGCTTGGTGACCAGGCACTGGCCGATCATCGACGCGCCGCCGATCTCGAGCCTGTGTCCCTGCTCCACCATCTGCTGGCCTGCCTCGCCAGAGCCCACCCGCAGGAGGGCCCATTGCCTTTGCTCGCCGTTCCCCTTGCCATCGTGGCTTGACAAAAACAGACCCACATAATACAGGTCAAAGCGCTCATGAACCAGGTTCACGACCCGTTCCACCAACTCGTCGGGATCCAGGACCGTAGCAACCGCCCGGGCAACCTCGGCCGCCGTCTGGCTCCACACGGCCCGGCGCTCGGCATCTGCCCGCAGGCGTTGTCCCTGGACAGTTGGGGCCAGGCGAGTAAGTATCTGGCGATAGAGCTCTTGCTCCTCGAGACCGAATTCGTGCGGTTCGGGCCAGGCGATGGTGACAAGGCCTTGCCAGCGGTCGCCGGTCACCAGGGGCAGCGACATATAAGCTCGGGCATGGACCGCATTTATGATGCGGAAAGCGTCCGGATGCATCCCATCGCCCGCCACATCCAGGTCGGAAACCATTAGAGGCCGTTCCAGGTCGGCAAAGAACAGGCTGGCCTGAGGAGAGTCGGGCAAATAGAAGCGTCTGCCTGGGGGAGCCACTGCCTCGCCAAAGGTGGCCACCGTATTAGCCCACTCTGGCTGCCCATCAGCGCCCACATCGACGTACATGAGGGTGGCAACATGCGCCCCGGTGGTCATAGCCGGGCCTGCAGCAGCGCGCAGCACTTGCTCCGGGTCACCTGCAACAGCCAGGGCTGCACAAACGTTGTTAAGGGTGCCCATCTGGGGCGCCAATGGGTCCTGTTCGACCGCGTCACTGGCATATCCAACCAGGCCCCACACATCCCCGCCCGCATCACGCAAGGGAACCCGTGTTATCGCCATCTGGCGTCTCTGGCCGCCGATCCACATCCATTCGCCGGCGGTGTGTACCACCTGACCACGCTTCATGGCCTCTCGGTCGCCGGCCCGGCTGCCCGGGATGCCTATCTCGGGATCGCCAGTGACCAATTCCTGGGGCCAGCCCATACTCAGTTCATCCCTGCCCACGAAATCCTCGGGTTGGAGATGGAAAGCCTGGGCATAGGGCTGGTTGACCAAAACGAATCGGCCCGCCCGGTCTTTGACAAAAACCAGGTTGGGACTGGCATCGAGGATCCCCCGGAGGAACAACTCCGGCTCGTCTTGCTCCCGCTGCGCCGCATCTGGCTCGGCTGCCCGCTCGGTGAGATCTGAGGTCAGCACCAGGAAACGAGGCAGTCCATCCTGATCAGGCCACCTGAGGTAGCGGCTCCGGACATACCGCCGACTGCCATCCTTGTGTATTGCCCAAAACTCGAACTCTGCCAGGGGCAACCCCTGCTGGTGAGCCTCTTGGATTGAGCGTCTCAAACGAGGGAGCTCCTCTGGGGCGGCGAGGGCCAGATCGCTCATGCGCACGAGTTCGGCCGGAGAGTAGCCAAAGATCTCGCCCAGACGGTCGTTGGCACAAAGCACCTTTCCACCCTCAATGATGGTGATACCATCCTGAGCGCCGCCAACCATCCGCCGGAATCTCTCCGACAAGGTCCTTTTGGCCATTGGCTCCATCGGATTTGTCATCTACTGGTCCTCGCTTCCCATCCCATGCCCAAGAGAATCGCCATCTGACGGGGAATGCCCGTCTCGAGATTCCCCTCCCCGGCTGCTCAGCAACTCGGCCTCGGTGCCCAGGCGCACGTAGGCACGGGGTACACCCAACGCCTTGGCCAGTTCAGATACCGTGTTTTGGAGGATGGTCTCGACCTCCACTGCACTGCGCATCCGCTCGGTGATCTGGCGGATCGCTTGCTCGCGGGCTGCGCGCCGTTGGGTATCCTGGTAAAGCTGGGCACTCTCCAATGCCGCACCCAATTGGTCGACCATTCGCTGCAGCAGTTCCATCTCGCCTGATGTCCAAGCCCTGTCTCCGGCCTCCTTGTAGAAGCCCAACACGCCAATCGTGTCCTGGCGCACCTTCAGAGGGAGGGCAAGCGCCGGCCCTTTCAGGCTATCCTCTCCATCAGAGTTCTCGGCGCCATCGCTCGCGATATGCTCAGGGCCTTGCAGGACAGCCTGTCCGGTCTGCAGGGCTTCGACCATCTCGGGTTGCCAATCCCCTTCGACCGTCCCCATGGTCTGCTGGTCGAAGCTGTAGCCCCAATCGACGCGGCTGCGCAAGAGCTCGAGCCAGGCCCGCTGGCTTAGTTGACCGTAGGCTCGGCGCGAGGCCTCGAGAGCTTGCCGGCTCTCGGTATATAGTCGGGCATTGTCGATAGCGATCGCTACCTGGTCGGCCATTGTTTGCAGGGCAGCGACCAAAATGGGGTCGAAGGTACCGGTGCGGTCGCTCTGCACACTCAGGGCGCCGAGCACCTGCCCACGAGCGATCAAAGGCAAGGCAACCTCTGAAAGGGTCCGAGGCACGAGCTCGTGAGGCACATACATAGCATCGACATTCACGTCTTGGGCGATGCGAGGTTGAGCACGGGCCGTGCACCAACCGACCATCGAGTTACCCCCGACTTGAAGGCGGAATCCCCGCTCCCACAACTCGCGCCCCGATTCGCCTGAGCCAGCGCGATACACCGCCCACTCGCCCACCTCATCCAGCAAGAACAAACCCACATGGTAGAGGCCAAAGCGATCCTGGATCAACTCGGCGACCTGCCAGCTGAGCTCTTCCAACTCCAAAATCGACGTCACCACACGGCTCACCTCGGTGGCAACCTGCAATTGCACCGAGCGGCGTTCCAGCTCTTGGGTGCGGTCGACCACTCTCTGCTCCAGGGATGCGCGCAACAGCTCAAGCTTCCGATTGGCCTCTATCTGGGCGCGCTCGTTTCTCTGAGCACGCTCGAGTGCATCGGAGATGTTGTTCATAGCATAGCGTAGTAGCACTCCGGTCAGGATCAGCGGTATGATCACAAAGAGCGGGTCGGCAAGCGAGATGGGTCGAGCGACCACCACCAGCAAGCCGGTGACCTCGGCCAGATAGGCACCGACGACAGCCACCGCACTGACACCGGTCATGATCATGGCGGCGCGCCCCCCCAGCAGCAGGCCGGCCAAGACAACCAGCAGTGCATAGACCAGTGAACTGCTGTCGCTGCTAATACCCGAAACGGTAAAGATCCAAACTGTAATGAGGATCCAGGTAAAAGACAGAAACAGAATACTGACCAGTTGGACCTGACCGCGACGAACCAGGAAGAGCAGCCCACCAAAGATCACCGTCATCACAATGCCGCTCAGCAGGGTGAAAACGGTTTCAGGGTCAGGTTGGACGACATAGAACACCGCTGCCGCCAGCGTGATGACCGCTGAGGCAATAAGAAAGGCGAGCAGAACCGTGTTCAGCAATCTGGCAACGCGGGTCTTTTCTTCGTTTTCAAAGACCGGGGGAGCCAGGAACCGCCTAAGCCCGGCCAGCATGGCTGTTCTCCTCCGGCAGGCTGCGGCCCAGACCCATTTCCGTCTGCTCCTGCCCATTCCCGAGCGGTGCGGCGCTCCTCCCAAGCCGTACCTCAACCCGGGGGATATCCAGGGTCTTGGACATCTCTCGAACCGCAGTCTGCAAAACCGTGTCCACGTCCAGCGTCTCCCTTATGCGGGCCGTAATCTCGCCCACCAGCCGGTCCTCAGCAGCACGGCGCTGCGTATCCTCGTACAGGCGGGCGCTGTCCAAGGCGACCCCAAGTTGGTCAGCGAGTATCTCCAGCAACGAGGTCTGTTCTGAGGTCCAAGACTCGGCGTCGGCGGGTTTGTGTGCTTCAATCACGCCAATGACCTTGCCATGTGCCTCGATGGGGATAGCCAAGCTCGCAGCACCATCGCTGCCTGGCACGGTCCGTCCTGTCTGCAATGCCAACATCGATTCTGCCGACCAGTGGCCGGTTACCGGCGAGAGACCATGGTCATCTCTCGCGCAACCCAGGTCCGGCCGAGTACGGAGCAGTGCTTGCCACGCCTCGCGGCCCAGCTCACCATAGGCCCGCCTCTCGGCTTCCAGGCTTTCCTGCACCTGCTGAAACAGCCGGGCGTTGCTGATGGCCACCGCGACCTGGTCCGCCAGCGTCTGTAACGCAGTCACGTCCTCCTGGCTGAAGGCACTTGGCTCGGTGCTCTGCACATCCAGGACGCCAATGAGGTCGCCTCGCGCCCGCAATGGCAAGGCGATCTCGGAGCGTGTATCGGGTAGATCCGGGTTGTCAAAGTATTCAGCGTCCTCGCCCACATCCACGGCGATACGGTGCTCTCCCTGGGCGACCGTATGGCCTACGATCCCGACGCCGCTCCTGAGCCTGTGGCCGCGCGCCAGCATCCGCCGCCCACCCTCACTCGAAGCAGCCTGCAGCACAGCCCATTCGCCGGTTTGATCCAGCAGAAAGAGACCGGAATGGTAAAAGCCAAACTGTTGACTGATCAAGGTTACGACACGCGATAATAACTCCTGGAGGTCCAGCTCGGAGGCTGCGCCGCGGGCAATCGCATTTGTCGCCTCCAGATACCGGGCCCGGCGCGCCAGTTCGAGGCTGCGGTCGGTGAGCTGTTGGTAGAGCTCCTGTAGCTCGCCAACCATGTGGTTGAACTGGTGGGCCAGTTGTCCAACCTCATCCTGCCGGTCAATATCGATCCGATGGGTAAGATCACCCTGCCCGATACGGACGGCCCCGGTCCACAGCTTTTCCATCGGCTGGACGATCAACCGCCGCAGGTACTCATTGGACACCAGAGCCACCAGCACTCCAAAGAGCAAAAGCCCCCCACCCACCAGGAAAAAAGCAGTGCGGCTGGTGGCCAATGCCTCGGCGCTGGGTAACTCTGTCAGTACGACCCAGTTGGTGCCGGCCACTGGCGCGGTCACGGCCACAATCTGGTTTCCTTGAAAATTCCGATAGGTCCCACTCCACTCGTTTCCGGGCGCCTCAGACAGTGCCGCCATCTCTGGCCGTCCTTCGAGGCTCGATCGTGTCAAGGCCACATTTGAGTCCGTGTGAGCGATGATCTGCCCGTCTTGATTGACTACGTATGCCTGGCCCGCCTCGCCAAACCTGAGGGTTTCCACTACATCCCAAAGTACATTCATGGCCAGCCGCCCCGCCACGACCCCTCCATCATGTGCCGGCACTGCCAGTACCAGATAGGGCTCTTGGGCGGTGGATATCTCGAGGCCACCCAAATAGGGCTGGCCGTCGTTCGCCTGAAGGAACCAGGTCGACTGCGGTATGGTAAAGAGATTAGCCAGCACAGCTACGTCCCGGGACGCACTGGCGAGGACACGCCCTCTCTCGTCCAGGCGAATGACTTCCAGCAGGGCAGGGACCTGCGCCAGGACGTCTTGCATGACCTCGGGGTCCTCTGCCAGGGTGTCCCTCCCCACCAAACCCGCAAAATGGAGAGAGTCCTGCACAAGCTGAATGAAGGTTGCGACCCGTTCTCCTGCGTAGCGGGCAGCCTCCCCCTGGCGGCCCTGCCAAGCTCTCTGCTCATTGGCAGAGATAAAGAGAAATGTGCCCGCACCAATCACCAGCAACATGATGGTCAAAGCACCGCCGAGCAGGGCTATGAGACGCCATCGCAAGCCCAAAGCCCTGCTCGGTAGGGAC